>CAZJLL010000054.1:0-1894 GCA_964547145.1 uncultured Candidatus Saccharibacteria bacterium
CAGTAATTTTGTCAATTTTATTTAATCTTGTGATTCATTCCCGCCTGAAAATTTTTGCCTCCTGTGCCGCCCTGATTTTTTTGGCCGCCTCCTGCCAAAGACGCCTCTCCCCCGCCCCGGCTGTGGCCGAACATGCAGGGGCCTACAACTTAAGCGTGGGCGGCCGGCTGCTGCGGGTTCAGCTGGCGCTGACGCCGGCCCAGCAACAGCAAGGCTTGTCCGGCCGAACCAGCATGGCCGGAGACGAAGGCATGCTGTTTGATTTTGACGGCGAGGTCTATCCGTCCTTCTGGATGAAGCAGATGAATTTTCCCTTGGACCTGATTTGGATTGACGGAGGAAAAATAGCCGGCATCACGCCCAATGTACCCGCGCCCGCCGCCGGCACACCGGACAGCGAGCTGCCGCTTTACTTTCCCCCCGTCCAAGTACGGCAGGTGCTGGAAGTTAACGCCGGCTGGACAAAAAACAACAGCATCGCCATTGGCGATGCCGTGGTCCTGCTGGATGATAAGCGTTGAGCCCAGGTGGGCAAGCGTGAAGCGGAGAGCGTACAGTTCCCAGGGGAAACAGAAGACAAGGGACTAGGGGCGAGAGACTAGTAATTGACAAAATTACTGGGATATAAGGATGTAAGAGTACTTTTGACATTTAACATTTGACTTTTAAAATTAAAGTTAGCATATTACTACATCTTATTTCTTACATCCTAAATCTTATATTCCTTCGATTTTTCTGCTCAACTCCACCCACTGTTCAATGGATAGTTCCTGCGGCCTGATGCCGGCGGGAATTTTTAATTGCCGCAGCGCCTCCGCCACTCTGGCTTTGTCCAGCCGCAGATTATTCTCCAGAGTGTTGTGCAGCTGTTTGCGCTTGCCGGCGAAGCAGGCTTTGACTACCCGGAAAAAAAATTTTTCATCGGCCACTTGGTAGCGCGCCTCGGCGTAAGGTTCAATCTGCAAAATAGCGCTATCCACTTTCGGTGCCGGATAAAAACTGGCCGCCGGCACGGTCCGGATCAGGCGCGGCCGGCCGAACAGCTGGACCGAAATGGCCAGCACGCTCAAATCCCCTGCCTTGGCCGCAATCCCCTGCGCCACCTCTTTCTGCGTCAGCAAGGTAATACCGCTGGGTTTGGGCTGCGCCGCCAGCAGCAGCTGTAAAAACTTGCCGGTAATGTAATAAGGAATGTTAGCCGCGACTTTGTAGGACAAAGTTCGGGCCGGCGAACCGGCCAGGCCGGCTAGCTCCCGGACAAAGTCAACCGCCAGGATATCGCCAATCAGGTAACGAAAATTTTTAGGAAAGTCTTTTTTGATTTTTTTCAGGACCGGCAGGAACTTGGGATCCTTTTCCACCGCCAGCACCAGCCCGGCGCGGCGGCACAGGCGTTCGGTCAAAGCGCCCAGCCCGGGACCGATTTCCAAAACCAGGTCCCGCTGCTGGATAGCGGCGCCGTCCACTATATTGTCCAGCACCTCTTCGTCAATTAAAAAATTCTGGCCATAAGTAAAGTTAGGCTTTAAGCCGTAAGCGCGCAAAGTTTGTTTTATTTGTTCGCTGTCCATAGAAAGCTAAATATACGATATAGGCCTGCCCGCCGAAGAGGCGGGATATAAGAATTAATGGAACTTCCCTTGCTACATACTACTAACCCTGCGAATAAAGGATCCTTCGGATGCACTCAGGATAACGCCATATGGTCCCAAATCTTACATCTTACATCTCTAGCCCCTATAGCTAGCGCCTAAAACTCCATCGGCTCCACCGTGAGTTCGCCGTCTTCCTTGGTAAACAAATCTTTGGCGTCGCCGCGCAGCTCCACGGTCTCCGGCGGCAGGGATTTTAAAATCCGCGACGGCTGGCTGATTTGCACGTTACCGAACACGCG
>CAZJLL010000055.1:0-8183 GCA_964547145.1 uncultured Candidatus Saccharibacteria bacterium
TAAGGATGTAGGGATATAAGCCTGCCCGCCGGTAAGGCGGAAGGCGCGGGCAAGCGTAGAGCGTTGAGTGCTCAGGGGGCAGCCAGGGACCAGGGACGAGAGACAAGCTAAAGCATGATTTGGCAGAGGTGTCCCCTCTGGCAGAGGGGATATCTCTGCCAAATCATGCTTTAGCTTGTCTCTCGTCCCTGGTCCCTGGCTGCCCCCTGAGCACTCAACGCTCTACGCTTGCCCGCGCCTTCCGCCTTACCGGCGGGCAGGCTTATATCCCTACATCCTTAAATCCTTACATACTTATATCCCAGTAATTTTGTTCAATCTTGCCAGTTACTAGCCTCTTGCCCCTAGTCTCTTGTTTTCTGCCCCCTCTGGGCACTCTACGCTCTACGCTGCACGCTTGCCCGCCTGTGGGCGGGCTCTATCCTTGCCTGGCCATGTCAACGAATTGTTTTTCATCCAGAATCTGCAAGCCCAATTTCACCGCTTTGTCGTATTTACTGCCCGGCTCGCTGCCGACCACGACATAAGACGTCTGTTTGGACACCGACTCGCTCACCTTGCCGCCGAAGGATTTAATTTTGTTTTTTGCTTCGTCGCGGCTCATGCTTTCAAGCGTACCGGTAATAACAAAAGTTTTGCCGGTAAATTTGCCGGCCTTCTTTTTTTCATGATGGATCTTAATCCCGTTTTTCAGCAGTTTGCCTATAAATCTCTGGTTTTCCTTGTTGCGAAAAAAGCCATGGACGCTTTTTGCCACCACGTCGCCTATGTTCTCTATGCCGTTAATTTCCTCCGGGGTCGCTGCCATCAGCTTTTCCAGGCTGCCGAAATGCCCGGCCAAATCGTCGGCTGTCTGCTCGCCCACATGCAAAATCCCGAGCGCGTAAATAAACCGGGACAAGCTGACACTGCGGTGTTCCTGGATAGAACGGATAATGTTTTCCGCCGACTTTTCGCCGAAGCGATCCAAGCCTTCAATATCCTCTTTTTTCAAAATAAAAATATCAGCGGCGTCGCTAATCAGCCCCTCATCCTGGAAGCGGTCTAAAATTTTAGGGCCAATGGTATAAATTTCCAGCACATTGACAAAGTGCTGCAAAAAACGCCGGTTCTTGGCCGGGCACTTGGGATTGGTACAAAAGTAGGCCACCGTAGCCTGGGCAGCGCCGCCGGCGCGGCGCTCCACCGAACCTGAGCAGACCGGACAGGTTTTAGGCACCCGAACCGGTTTTTCCCTGCCGCTGCGCAGCTTGGGCAGAACTTCCACCACTTCCGGAATCACATCGCCCGCTTTCTGAATCACGACGGTATCGCCCACGCGCACGTCCAAGCGCCGGATCTGGTCCAGGTTGTGGAGGGTCGCTTTGCCGATGACGGAACCGGCAACCGCCGTCGGTTCAAATCTTGCCAGCGGCGTCAACACGCCCGTCCGGCCGACGTTCCAGACAATCTCCCTGACCATGGTGGTGGCCCGCTCAGCCGGATATTTATAAGCCGCCATGTAGCGCGGCGCCTTGCCTACCACACCCAAGCGGTCCTGCAGCGCCAGATTGTCTACGGAAACAACCACACCATCCGTACCATAAGGCAAAGAAGGCCGCAGGCCGCCGATTTCATCGACAAACGCTTCCACTTCGGCCAAAGTCGCGCACTTCTTCTCGTGGTTGTCCACCTTAAAACCCCATTGCCGCAGCAGCCGATGTTTGTCAGAATGAGCAGCAGGCTTAAACGACGGCTCGTCGCCAGCCAGCTGGGCAATGTCCCAAGCCAAAAAATCCAAACGCCGCTCGGCAGCCAGTGCGGGATCCAGCTGGCGCAGGCTGCCGGCAGCGGCATTGCGGGTATTGGCCAGGGGCGGCTTGCCGGCCTTTTCGTACTGCCGATTAAGTTCTGCCAAAACCTTTTTGGCCATCAGCCCTTCGCCGCGCACTTCCGCCGAGCGGGGGTAAGGCGGACGCAGCTTCAGCGGAATGGAACGGATGGTTTTTAAATTCTGCGTAATATCTTCTCCCACCAGGCCGTCTCCGCGCGTGGAACCGCGCACCAGCAATCCGTCTTCATAAATCAGCGAAATGGACAGCCCGTCCAGTTTTAGTTCGCAAAAATATTCCACCACCGCGGCCGGCGGCAGCAATTTCCTGACCCGCTTGTCCCAAGCCTCCAGCTCGGAGGGACTGAACACGTCGTTGAGCGACAACATCCTAATCTGATGCGGCACTTTGACAAATTTATCCAAAGCTTTGCCGCCAATCCGCTGGGTCGGAGAATCTGCGGCGCGCAAGGAAGGAAACTCCTGTTCCAGCGCCCGCAGCTCCCGAGTCAGCGAATCATAAACATCATCCGTCACCTTGGGATCATCGAGCACATGGTAGCGGTAGCGTAAATCCTCAATCTCAACTTTAAGTTTTTCTGCCCTTTTTTGGGCGGCGGCTAAATCCATAAAACTTCTGGTTATGCTTAATTATACTGCTTTTTCCGGCAATTTACTAATTTGTTCAGGGTCTTTAGGCCGCTGATTTATCCACAACCCACTGCCCAAGGATTTTGTGTTAAAATAGAGATGAGCAAACTCCGATTGGAAACTAAAACTCATGACTGGTCAGCACAAAAAATTCGAACTTTCCCCGCGCCTGAAACTGGGAGTCGGCCGCACCTATTCCCAAAATCAAATTTTAAAAGTCGCCGCCTTTATTTGCCTGGCGTTGGCCGTCGGTCTGGCCGCCAATGCTGTCCGACTGCTGGCCGGCAAAGGAGCGCCGCCGCAAAATAACCCCCAAGTCCTGGGTGCCAGCGATATTAAACCTCAAGCATCCAGCACTGCGCCAAATAGTATTGAACTGATAGACTATACTGTGGTTAAAGGCGACACCCTGTTCAATATCAGCCAAAAATTTAACATCAGTTGGACTACCCTGGCCACGCTCAACAACCTAAAAAGCCCCTTCTACCTTAAACCGGGCCAGATTATTAAAGTTCCAAAGCAGTAGCTTTCGGCATTTTAAAAGCCTTCGGCCAAGCCGAAGGCTTTTTCATATTCTATAATCAATAGGGTACGGTAACCTTAATTTTTCTGCCGACCGGGCCGTTGACCGAATTTACTTCCACTGAAGTTTCGCCGGAATAAGGCAGGCCCTGGGGCGGATAATAGCCGGAGCCCGGCGGTGTTTGCGGCCCAAAAGTTTCCAGCTGCACGTAAATATTGTTGCCTGCGGCGCTGGGGTTGTACAAAAATAACTCCTGCTGCTTGCTGGGATCCAAAGTCCAGGTCGCAGTCGGGTTAATGGAAACTTTCATGGCATAGCTTTTCACTTTCCAGTAGGAAACATTATTTCCAACCAGCGTATCGGTCGGGTCGGTACAGGCCGTGCTGTTGTAGCTGTTGGGGGTCTGCCCGGTCGGATCCACCGGCGCGTTAGGGTCAAACTCGCATAAATATACATACAAAGTATCCTGGTTGCCGGTATTTAGGTAAGTCAAAGAAATCTGGCCATAACCGCTGCCGCTGGCAGAACTGCCCTGGCCGGGATTATAGAAGGAATAATTGTTGCCTGAGGAAAAGCTGGTCGCCGGCGCCACCTTGTCTTCAAAAACGGGCGTGGTGGTGGAGCTTGCCACCGGGGCAGCCGGAAACTTTACATTATTGGTAAAATTCTGCGTCGTATAAACGCAATTATCCTGCTGCGCAGTGCAGGTCTGCCGCTTGACGTTAAAAATTGCTTCCTCGCCTATGCCGTTAGCCGCATACAGGGCTGGCTCAGTGCGCAGCAAATCGCCGGAAGCTCGGATCTCGATAAACATCACTGTGGCCAGGGAAAAACTGATTGCCAAAATAGAGGACAATATTAAAATTGCCAACAGCAGGGTAACTCCCGCTTGATCAGGACCGGCGGCACGCCTCTGAAAATTATTGATTGGGGATGTCATATTGGTTGGTTGCGACAGAAGTCTGATAATAAACAGGCACCTGCTCGCCTGTCGGCAACTGAACGACAAACTGGGCAAAAATACTGACTACGGGCGCGAATTTCTGCAAACCGCCGGTATAAGTGTATGGATCTTTAACCGGCCGAACCAAAAACATCAGCCGGTCCACCCGAAAATTGGCCGGATTCATTATTTGTGGCGCCAGGGTGCCTTTATGCAAGACTAGGGTGGTGCCGCCGGTGGAGCTGGAAAAAATACTGCTGCCAATATATGTGCCAGCGGCATTGCCATAATAAAAGCACTCTTCAGCGCCATCAATATTAACCAGACCCAAACGGTTCTCCTGCATGGCGTAGCTGGGATTGCCGGCGGCGACGGTAGGGCAAGGGCTGGGCGGCGATGAATTTACCTGGCCGCCCGGATCAATGAAGCCGTAGTCCACCTGGCCGTTGCGGATTTCCTTGACCAAAAATTCCATAAAATTCCGCATCCCCTGGGAAGCCTGCCGCAAAGCTTCGCTGCGGCGGTTAATCTTCAATGTATAATTGAATAGCGACAGCAATGCGGCAAATACAATAATAAAAATTGTGGTGGCGACCAGAATTTCCATCAACGTAAAACCGGAGTTGCCGCGGCGGCTGATTTTATTGTTTACTGCCAAATTCATGTATGCTGCCTGCCCAATTAATAATTTTTCCAGTTAGTTAAATCGGTCTGAATGGAAACTGAACAATTGCCCAAGCCAGGCCAGGTGGCGCTCTGCGGGCATTTTTTATCTGTCCACCAGACGCGGGCTTCTACTTTGAGCAGCGGATAGCTGCTCTGATTGTAAGGAACAGTCGTATTGTCCTGCGTAATCAGAATTTGCCGGTAAAAGCCCGAGTTGCCGGTTGTTTCCCCGCTATTGATGTTATTGACGCCGTAAAAACCGCAAAAATTGCTGCCGCAGGTCAGGTTTGGATCAAAATCCAACCCCCAGCCGGCGCTGTCCGACTGGGTAACCCAGTATTGGCTGCCTCCGGAGGCATCAATGTTCAAACGCAGCGCCTTGCCGTTGGGCGGCTGGCTAATGTCAAAACCGTTCCCCGGCGAAGGTGCGCCAGGCGGCTTCAGCCAATTTTGATAGCATTTCGCGTCTGACTGGCCGTTGACATAGTCATAGCAATTAGTATTTATGCTGCTAACCAGCCAATTGGTATCGCGCATATTTTTTACTGCTTCTACCCCTTCCCGGGCCAGGCCCACGGCAATAATCTGCTTAGTCACGCTAGTAGAAGAATTGAAGGCATAGATAGCCAGCCCCACCGCCGCAGTCACGCCCATAACCAGGATAAAAATCGCCACCAGTGTTTCAATCAGCGTCTGGCCGGCCTGGCGGGAAACTTTGGGAAAAAATGAAGGTAAATCCACCATGGTGCGCTTAGTTAAAAGTTACCCCGCCGGTGATGCCGTTGACGGTTACGGTTTTGGAAACGGTATTATGGGTATCAGTCAGCGTAATGGTCATATTGGAATCGGTACTGACAGTACAAACAGGGGGATTGCCGTTGTTATCGCAGGCTGTGTTGGCCACATAAGTCAGCAGCTTGTAATAATCGCTGCTGCTGGCCAACGTATAAGGCTGTGCCGGCAGCGGAGTCGGACTGCAGCCGTCGTTAAAATAAACCTTGCCGAATGGTTCCGCAAACCCGAGCAGGCCGCAGGCAGCGGGATACTGCGCAGTCGGATTGACGCTGCGGCTAATCAGCACCGGCTGGGATGCCGCCAGCCGGATATCGGCCGGCAGCCTGACGGTCTCTACGTCCTGGACATACTGCGGCGAACTGTCGGCATTATAAACCGCCTGGATGGTATACTGGGTGGGCTGGCTGAAATCAAACTTGATCAGATAATATTGTACCGATTGATTCTGGACCGTCCGTGCCGACAGGGTATAACTCTGGACTTTTCGTATGTCGCTGACCAGCTGGCTCTGGGCCAGCTTGACGTTGCGGGAAGCCCGCGTGCTGTTTAAATTCAAGGTTAGCGCCGAGGCCAGCAAAGCCATAATCGTTACAACTACCAGAAGTTCAATCACGGTAAAACCGGCGCCGCGGCGGCGCAGAGCGGAACAGGATAATTTGGCTACATCGGCGGACAAAAACATGTCTTTTGTTTCCAAAACATTGCTAGCGCTACTTTTTTATTATAGCTTCAAAAGCCCAAAAGTGCCAAATACCAGGCTAGCAGGCGGTCCCCATAAAACATGGTAAGCAGCGCTGCCGCGGTCAAAAAGGTACCGAAAGGCAGCCGGCTTTTCATGGTTTTTTTGGTAAAAAGCAGCAGCAGGGAACCAACGGCTCCGCCTAGGCAGAAAGCCAAAAACAGAGCCAGAACGATGCCGGGCCAGCCCAAAACCAGACCCAAAAACAGAGCCAATTTAACGTCCCCAAAACCCATCCAGCGGCCGGCGGAAAAATACCACAGCAAATAAAACGGACAGGCGCCGGCTATGGCCGCAAACAGACCGCCCAAACTGGCGCCCGGCCAGGCCCACGGCTGCAGGTGCAAGGAAATATCCAAGGCAATGTTTAAAACAAAAACAGCGGCGGCCCCGAATAGCAGCAGCTTATCCAGAATCAAAAAATGTTCCAGATCAATCACGAATATCGCCAAAAACAGGGAATCAGCCAGCCAAAATTTTATCAGCAGCAGCCAGCCCGCCGCGGCGGTTGGGCTGACCCATAAAAACGTGGCCGCAAACAACAGGGCAGTCACGGCTTCAATAATAAAATAGCGAGCCGAAACCGCGCCGCGGCAATAGCGGCAGCGGCCGCGTAGCGCTAAGTAGCTTAGCAGCGGCACCAAATCTATGGCGCCCAGGATATGGCCGCAATGCGGACAGTGCGAGCGGCCGCCCAGACTCTGCCCCAGGGGCAACCGCAAGATGACCACGTTTAAAAAACTGCCGACAATGGCGCCGAATACTCCCGCCATAATTGTTTGGAAAAGAAACATGGGCTAGAAATTTAGAGGCTAGGAACTAATAACTGGCAAGATTGAACAAAATTACTGGAAGATAAGTATGTAAGGATTTAGGGCTGTAGGGATGTAAGCTTGTCCGCCGGTAAGGCGGAAGGCGCGGGCAAGCGTAGAGCGTTGAGTGCTCAGGGGGCAGCCAGGGACTAGGGACGAGAGACAAGCTAAAGCATGATTTGGCAGAGGTGTCCCCTCTGCCAGAAGGGACACCTCCCCGGCATTCCAAGTCCTTGAAATTGAAAATTTGGATTTTGACATTCTAATGCTACTACCTAATCTTTCAATCATTAAATCCTTTCATCTTTAAATCAGGTTTGCTACTTGCTACTACTTATTATCACAAACCCGGTACGGACGTGGAGATCTGCAGCGGCACCTGGCGGATGTCGTCCGTCTGCCGGGCAAGTTCAAGCACGAACTTGAGCTGGGGAATATTGGGAGCCAGCCGGTAAGCCTTGTTCAGCAGGCCGATTACCTGCTGGCGGCGGCCCTGCAACTGCTCCAGCTTGGCCAGCAGAATCAGCGCGGAAAAATTATCTCCGTCCAAGGCCAGCGTCCGGCGGGCGGCGTTTTCCGCCGCCGGCAAATCATTTAACTGATATTCGTACAAAGCCAACTGGCCGTAGCGTTCGGCAAACAGCGGATCCAGCTGAAGTGCCGCCGCCATATATGCTGCGGCAGTCTGTAAATCGGCTGGCTGGTTCTGCGCCTGATAACGGGTGCCGTAAAGATTGCTGGCGCTGACATAGCTTTCCGACTGGGTCGGATGCAAAGCGACTATCGCCAGAACGGCGGCGCGGAAAGATTCTGCGTCCCGGCCCAAATACGCGCCGGCGGCGGCGCGGAAAGCCAGCGACAGAGGATTGGTCGGGTTCAACGCCCGGCTGACAGACGCCAGGCGATAGGAAAGGCGGTAATTTTGATTGGCATAAGCGTCGCGCGCCAGTCCCAGCAGGTTCTCCGCCGCCAAAAACGATACCGCGCCAAGCAGCAGCAGGGCGCAAGTACCGGCCAGCGCGCCCGCCGCCGGCCGGGCCGCGGCCAGCGGCACTGGTTTAAGCCGCGGCCAAAACAGGCCAAACAGCAAAACCGGCAGCAGCAAATACATCGGCACCGGCACCGGATTAAAGGCCGCTGCGACCAGCCAGGCCAGCAGCGCGCAGGACAAGGCCGCGGCCAAGGCATCGCGCGGGCCGGCGCGGCGCAGGCCTTCGGCCAGCGCCCAGAGGCAGACGGCGGCA
>CAZJLL010000056.1:0-8086 GCA_964547145.1 uncultured Candidatus Saccharibacteria bacterium
CGCTTCCTGCAAAGTCTTGACCGGCAGGATATTTATTTTGCCCGCTTTGGGCGCCTTGGCGGCCGGACAGATAATCCGGCCAAAACCGAGCTTTTCGGCTTCCTTGATGCGCTTTTCCAG
Source organism: uncultured Candidatus Saccharibacteria bacterium (assembly GCA_964547145.1). GTDB lineage: Bacteria > Patescibacteriota > Doudnabacteria > UBA920 > UBA920 > PALSA-1336. The sequence goes on from CAZJLL010000056.1 coordinate 121, forward strand.
ATTCGGCACAAAGCGGACTTCGCCGGACAGGCCAAGCTCCCCCACAATGACCGTATCCGCCACCGTCTGCTCTTTTAAGCTGGACACGATGGCCGCAGCCGCGGCTAAATCCGCGGCCGGTTCGTCCACCTTAATGCCGCCGACCACGTTAATGTAAATGTCCTGATTGCTTAAATTCAACCCGGCCCGCTTGCTTAAAATGGCACAAAGCAGCTGCAGGCGGTTGGCGTCATAGCCGGCCGTCGTCCTTTTCGGATAGCCGAAATTAGTAACCGAAGTCAGGGCCTGCATCTCCAGCAGCAGCGCCCGGCTGCCTTCTGCCACGCAGGCTACCACGTTGCCCGAGGCCTGCACGCTTTCCTCGCTTAAAAACAGCCGGGAAGGATTTTGCACTTCCTGCAGGCCGTCGTGGAGCATTTCAAACACCCCCACTTCGTTAGTCGTGCCGAAGCGGTTCTTCACGCAGCGCAATATGCGGAAAGCGGCAAACCGCTCCCCTTCCAGGTACAGCACCGTATCCACCATATGCTCCAGCGTTTTAGGTCCGGCCAGGTAGCCTTCCTTGGTTACGTGGCCGATTAAAATAAAGGAAATCTGCGCCTGCTTGGCCAGGCGCATAATCCGCTGCACCGCGTTGGTTACCTGGGCCACGCCGCCGGCCACGCCGGAGGCAGCTTCGCTGTACATGGTCTGGACGGAATCAATTATCACCACTTCCGGGCCGCGCGCTTCCACGGTGGCCAGGACAGACTCCAAATCCGTCTCGGCCAGCACCGCCAGCTCGTGCCGGGGACTAATGCGGCTGGCCCGCAGCTTAATCTGCTGCACCGATTCCTCGCCGGATACGTAAAGTACCGGCCGCTGCAGGCGCAGAGACAGCTGCAGGGCCAGGGTAGACTTGCCAATGCCGGGATCCCCGCCCAGCAGTACCAGACTGCCGGGAACCAGGCCGCCACCGATGACATCGTCAAATTCCCTAAGGCCGCTGGGCAGCCGGTGGCGGGCTTCAAACTCCACCCCGGCCAAATCCACCGGCTGGACCGCCGCGGTAGAGCGGCTGCCGCCGGATGAGGCGCTGGTTTTGCGCTCCTCCAGGGTATTCCACTGCCCGCAGCTGGGACACTTGCCCTGCCAGCGCGGACTCTTAAAGCCACACTGAGAACAGACAAAGATTATTGAAGATTTGGCCATAAAATTAAAAATCCGAAACAAACTCCAAAATATAAATTCAAACTTTAAAATTCCGCTGGAATTCTAATTTTAGAATTTTTGTTTTGGTATTATTTCGAATTTTCCGCTTAGGATTTCGGGTTTATCAGCCTACTGGCTTAAGTCCAGATAATACAGGCCGCCGTCCTGGGCGTTTTTAAATACCAACCGGTCGCCCGCCGAGGTCAAAAACAGGTCTTCCCCGTCCAAAGGAGTGCTGCCGGAGCTGTACTGTTTCTTGTCCAGCGTAGTGGTGTCCAACCGATAAAAGGCATCCTGGGTCAAATTGCCGGAACCAGCCTGGCCGGAAGCAGGCACGGCCGCATAAATCGCGTTGCTGTCGCTGGCCCAGGTCGTTTTGTCCGGCGTGGTATAAAGGCCGAGATTCTTTACTTCGCCCGAAGTCATATTATAAATCCACAGCTGGTAGCTCTGGGAATTAATATCCTTTTTACCGAACAAAAATTTCTGGCCGTCCGGGCTCCAGGATATGCCCAGGTTAAAGCCGCTCTTCACCAGCCCTTTCCAAATCTTGCCGTCGCTGGTTACCGAGTTTATGGCATTGCTGGTGCTGGTGGCATCGGTCTCGTAATAAAGGGCCTGCGAACCGTCAGGCGAAACAAACAGGGCATCGTCGGTTTCCCACATATCCGCCAGATACTGCCAGTTGGTCGTGTCGGGGTTGCCGATGTTCAAAGTTGCCTTGCCGTTGTCCACCCAGATATACATAACCTGCGTGCCGTTAGGCAGCCAGCTGACTGCCTCCACCTGCGGCGGCAGGTCGGTATACGTCTGGGTAGTGCTATTAAAGTAGCTCCAGGAAATTTTGCCGCTGGCATCGGTGATTTGGGCAATATAATCCTGGCTGCGCTGCGGCCAGAGAATTTTAGTAATGCCGGCTTTGGCCGGAATGTCCAGCTGTTTTTTATTTGTCAGCTGAAGCTGGCCGGAAGAACTGTCTAAAGCCGCCTGATACAAATTTCCCTGCTTGTCAAAGTAGGCAATGCCGCTGCCATTATAAAATAAAGCGGGGCTAACCACCTGGTCGGCGGTCAGCTGGACCGCGCCGGATGGCTGGGAAGCAATCGGCGTACTGCTGGCCTGGCTTACGGCGGTATTGTCCGGGGTTCCGCTGGCGCTGCTGCCGGCAGCCGGAACTGGCGCCGGAGCGGACGTCTTATTCGCCGCGTATTTGCTATAAATCAAAAACCCTAAAGTGCCCACAATCAAAAGAAAAATGGCCCCCAGAATGGCAATTGCTTTTTTATTCATGATGTTTATTTTGATGTCTCAATTTTCTGCAAATAGTTGCACTATAATTATAGCACCTTCTTGCCGGCAGGCAAGCGTTGAGCGTACAGTGCTCAGGAGGAACAAGGGATGAGAGACTAGGGACTAGTATTTAGATAACAGACGAAAAATTCTAAGCTCTAAGCCCTAAATTCTAAACAAATCCTAAGTGTCAAAGGTCAAAAGTTAAATGTCAAAGGTTAGTAGCTGGTAGCATGTAGCAAATAATAAGGTACTGGATGGATTTTAAAGGTTAAAAGTACTCTTACATCCCGCCTCTTCGGCGGGCAGGCTTGTATCCCTACATCCTTAAATCCTTACATACTTATATCCCAGTAATTTTGTCAATTACTAGTCCCTGGTCCCTAGCCTCTTCTCTTCTGTTTCCCCTGGGCACTGTCCGCTCAACGCTTGCCCGCCTTGGGCGGGCTCCACGCTTGCCCGCGCCTTCCGCCTTTGCCGGCGGACAAAAATCGGCGTGGCAAAGTCGGAATGGAGACAAAATCATTTAATCAAATAATCAATAAATCAGTTACTTGTTCCTTCTGGGAACTGCACGCTCTACGCTTGCTTATGGTCCAGGTCCGCGCGGCGCCACGGGAGCCGGCGTGGCTGGCTTACCGGCGGAAGTTCCGGCCGTAGCGGATTGGCCGCTGCCGGTTAGGGCGGAACTGGCCGACTGCAAGTTACTCACATCAAACAGCGCGCAGTCGTCGCCGATAAAAGCTCCAATAACCGTGGTCCGATAATTCACGTATTTACTAACGCTGGCCGGCACCGGCCAGTTGCAGCCGACAAACATCAGTACCGAAGCAAAAAATGCCAATAAAAATAAAGGAAAGATATTGGCAAACACCGTTACGGCTTTTTGCCAGCCACTTAAAGGAAACAGCGCCCGGTTCCGCCGGTGCAAAAAAATCCAGTATACGTCCATGACCGCAGCCCCGATAAACAAATCCAGACCGGTAAAAAAGAACGCCGCCGATGACGTAAAGCCATACCACCAAACTTTGGACGTAACCTGGCCGGCCGTATCGCTGAGCAGTTCCTGTCCCAGCCGGCTGCCGGCCAAAGCGCCAATGGCGGCGCCGGCCAGCGCCCCTTCCGGGCCCAAAGCCGCCCCGGCTTCCGCTCCGGCCTCGGCACTGCCCAGCGCTCCGCCGGCCGCCTCTGCCGCCGGCGCGGCTGCGCCGGCAAGCTCGGCTGCCGGGGCAGCCTCTTCTGCCGCTTCCGGCAACCCCGCAAGTCCCGCTGCGCCCGGCCCGCCCCCTTCTTCAGCCGGCGGTAATTGCGGCGGCAATGCTCCGGCGCTGTCCAGCGGCTGCGCTAAATTATTCAACAGCGGCGCGCCTGCCGGCTGCCCAGCCGAAGGCGGCATTTCCGCTGTTTGCTCTCCCGGTTCCGCTGCTTCCGGCTCCGAAGGAGTTTCTGCGCCCGAAGTAGCTGCATTTTGTCCAGTTGTCCCAGCCGATCCCGCCGGCCGCAAATTAAGCCGGCCAAGCGGCATTTCCGAACCAACTTCTGCCGCAGCTGCCGGTTCAGCGGCCCGGCCTGGTGCTTCTTCCGGGCTGGCGGCAGGGGTATTGGCCGCCGCACCCTCCCCGCCGGCAACCGGCTGATCTTCGGCGGACTGTGGCGGCTGAAAATTTACCCCCGCCGCAGCTGCCGGCCTGCCTAAAATGCCGCCCAGACGAGCTTCCTGGGCCCGGAACCGGCCCAGCGTGCCGGAAATGCCGGTCGGCTGGGAAATGTTCAGGCCCAAACCCCGGCTGGCTGTGCCGCCGCCGAAAGTCGCGCCGCCTGCCGGCCGCGATGCCGGAGCAGCCGATGTCTGTGTCCGGCCCGGTGACGGAATCGCTTCCGTCTCTGCCCGGCTGGCCGCTGCCGTCGTTTCCCGTCCGCTGCCGCGAACTTGTCCGCCGCCGGCTGACGCCATAGCGGCTTGATTAACTTCCGTCGTTCGGCTTAAACCCGCCGCCGACCCGGCACTGCCGCCGGTCCTAGCTGCGGCGTGGATTGTATCGCTTTCACTAATTGTACTGCCTGCTTGGGCCGTGCCGCTTACCCGGGCGCTCTGTTCAGCTGCAGCCGTTGCCGTAGCCTGGCCTGCCAGTTCAACATTTTGCCTGACCGTACTGCTGGCGCTTACGGTTTCCCGTCCAGTTACTGAGGATTCCCGGCTAACAGTCTGGCCGGCGGCGCTGATTGTGCTGCCGGCGGCAATTTCCGCTGTGCCAACGCTGCTGGCCTGGAGAGTGGAAGTCGGGACACTGCTTTGAATAACTTCTTCAACTGCCCCTGCCCCGCCGCCGCCTTCCGTCGCGGCTGCTGCAACTGTACTCCTAGCGTCCGTAGCCGTAGCCGTAGCCGCCGCTCTTGCCGCTCCTGAGGATGATGCCAAACCGCGGCCAAAAGCCTCCGCCGGGCCGCCGATAGCTTCATTAATTACTTCCCCGATGGCCGACCGGCGCGGCGTAGCCGGCTGCCCGGAACCGGCCGCGGCTTGCCCCCCCCGGTCTTCCTGCTGCCGGGCCGCTTCTGCAGCCTGGCTCTGCGTCTGATACAGCAGTCTTGCCGCCAGGCGGCCGCTGGCCGCCGGGCGAAGCAAGGAATGCAGTTCTACTGCAATTAGCCCGCCGTCCGATAAAATAGTTTCATCATAATCAGGAATATTAAAACGGATGCCGCTGGACAAAATTTCCAGATTGGCCGGTGTATAAGCCTGTCCGCCGATGCGCAGCGCCACGCTCTCTAGTACCGAAAATCCGCCGCCGAAAATTTCCACGCGATCGCCGGCCTGAACCGCCACCTGGCGGTCGGCGGCAGCAACTTCCCTGCCGCCGACAGTAACCCGCATTACGGCAAGGCCGGATCCCGGACGCGGCGGCGCGCCAATTGCAAATACCGGCAGCGGGCTACTGCCTCCCGCCGCCGGCTGGCTGCTGACCTCGTCAATTGTCCCGCTCTCCGCCATGATTAATTAATAGAGCTTTATAATTAAAAGATTTAATGATTGAAAGATTAGGTGGCAGCGTTAGAATATCAAAATCCAAATTTCCAATTTCCAATCAATTTTCAAAGTATCTTAGTTTCCCAATATCTTAATATCTCTAGTCTCTTGTTCCTGATTCTTACATCTTATATCCTAAATCTTATATCTACTCATAGTCTCTAATCTCTTGTTCCCTCTGAGTACTCTACGCTGCACGCTCTGCGCTATCTCCGCCCAACGCTTGCCCTAACTCAGCTTTTCCTGGCTTTCCTGGATCTGCAGCAGCTGCTTGGGGTCGGTCGTAATAATCTGGTCTTCCACGTAAGAAGCGTATATTTTTATGGCTGCGTGCTTTAGGCCGGCAAAAAAGATGCCTTCGCCCACTTCGCTTTCCAGCAGCAGATATTTTTCCCCTTCAGTCAGAAAAAAAGTTTCGGCAATGACGTTAATGGCCGCCGGCGACTGCTTCAGCAGCAGCTGAATGGACGAGTTGGTCACAATCGGTTTGCCGTAGGGGCTGGCCAAAAAGTCGGCCACGTCCTGGGTAATCGTGGTCAGGCCCAGGTAATACTTGCGGGCGCGCTTGGCAATGCCGAACAAAAAGCGCGCGCTATCCTCATGCTGCATCAAAATCCAGGCTTCGTCCACCGCCAAAATCCGTTTTTTCAATTCCGAACGGACAATGTTCCAGATATAATTGAGAATAATATACATGGCAATGGGCCGCAGCTCCTCTTCCAAATCGCGGATGGAAAACACCACCAGCTGATTGTTCAGCACCACGTTAGTTGGCTCATTAAGCAGGCCGGCAAAAGTGCCTTCGGTAAATTTGGTCATGCGCTGCGCCAGGCTTTCAGCGCCGACCATGCCGCCCAGAATCTCCACCAAATCGTTCATAGTCGGATATTCCACGCCGCGGAAATCCTCCATCTCCGGCGTGATGTCCTTTTTGGCGTAAGTCTGCCAAATGGCCTTATCCATCAGCGCCTCTTCCGTCGGATTCAGCTTGCCCAGCATCAGGCTGAACAGCCCCAGCAGGTCAATCACCGAACTGCGCAGCACGTCGGCATTGCTTTCACCCTCTATCGCCACCGGCAGATCAAACGGATTAATGCGGGAAGGAGAATTTAAAGATACGCTTAAATAGGTGCCGCCGACGGCCGCAGCCAGGTGCTGGTATTCGTTTTCCGGGTCAACAATAATAACCTCCGTGCCGACCATCAGGCTCCGCAGCACTTCCAGTTTGACTGTATAAGACTTACCCGCGCCGCTTTTGGCAAAAACCACCGAGTTGGCATTCTCCATGGCAAAACGGTCAAACAGAATCAGGCTGTTGTTGTGCCGGTTAATGCCATAAAGCACCCCGTCGTTGCTGGTCAGGTCGGAAGAGACAAAAGGGAAGCAGGACGACAGCGGACTGGTATTCATATTGTTGGCCACATCCAGTTCGTCCAGGCCCAGCGGCAGCGTGGAATTCAAGCCGTCCTGCGTCTGCAGCAAAGCGCGCTTGGTTACAATCAGTTTGGCCGCCAGAGCGCTTTCCAGCGTGCCGGAAAACTTATCCAATTCCTTCAGGTCGCTGGCGTAGATGGTAAAATATAGGGCAAAGCGGAAATACTTTTCCGTGCCCTGCATCAGATTGTCGCGCAGCCCTTCCACGTCCCGATAGGCCGTCTCCAGCATGGGATCGCGCACCATCCCCTTTTCCTGGTTTATGGCCATCTGCGAGCCCAGCTCGCCGACTTTGGACTTCAGCTTCTTTAAAATATCTCCGGAATCAATCGGATAAATAAACATGGATAAATCCAAAGCGCCCTCGGCCTGAATAATAAACGACAGCCAGTTAGTGGACAAAAACCGCGGATAAGCCAGGACGAAGAAGCTGCGGCCGAATTTGCCGTTTATTTCAAAGTGCGAGCTTTCAAATTTCAGGCTGGCCGGCGCAATCAAATCCCGCAGCGTGGTCAGCCCCTCTTTGTAAGTGCGCTCCAAATCGCCCAGACTGGAACTTAATTTGCGTTCTTTTTCCATTTCTTCCAGCCGCTGGCGCTTTTGCTGCAATTCCGCTTCGTTGATTTGTCCGAAAATGGCCATAAACTTATTGTTCCGTAATCTTAATGTCTTTTAACTGCTGCGGCTGAATCAGCGGCGCGGCGTCAAAATTATAGGAATTGTAATACAGCTGGATAACTTCCTCTGTCCGCAGCCGCTCGCCTCGGATGCCGATGCCGGACAGATTGGCCAGCACGGAGGAAACCCGGATATCCAGCTTTTCCTTGGCTTTCTCAAAATTTTCAATCCGCTGCGCCACTTCCTTGGCCTTGCCGTTGCCCAAAAATTTGGAAAAGAACCCCGGCGCGGCGGGCAGGATGCTTTCGCCCAGAGGGACAATCACAAAAAAGTTCTTGTTCATAATGCTGGCGTTTTCAATCAACCGGCTAATAAACTCAACGTATTCCACCGTCTGCACGCGCA
>CAZJLL010000057.1:0-13952 GCA_964547145.1 uncultured Candidatus Saccharibacteria bacterium
GTAATCAGCTTTAATATAAATCAACCCTTGGTGGCTGTTGGCTCAGGGGTAATTTGGGGTTTTGGTTATGGCCTGACCCGGCAGAAGCACAACTACTTGCCCGAGTTAATGCACGACTCCATTTTCGCCGTCATGGCGGAAGAGCTTGGTTTTTTCCGCAGTTTGCTGGCGCTGGCTTTATTTATTCTGTTCGCCTACAAAGGATTTAAAATCGCCCAAAACGCGCCCGACACTTTCGGACGCATGGTTGCGCTTGGCATTACCAGCTGGCTGACTTTGCAAGCTGTAATTAATATCGGTTCCATGCTCGGCCTGCTGCCTTTAACCGGCATCCCGCTGCCTTTTTTCAGCTACGGCAGCAGCGCGCTTATTGCCAACCTGGCCGCCGTGGGAATCCTGCTTAATATCTCGCGCTACAGCCGCAGCGCCAAAACCGCCTAATTTTCAATGCCTAAACAGCCGCAGATCAAAATCTACACCAGCCGCCGCCATTATCTGGATACCGGCGGCAAATCCAAACGACGCCGGCCGGCGGCCCGGCTTTTCGGCTGGCTGTTCGTTTTACTTTACCTGATTGGGCTGGGCCTGCTCAAAACCGGATCAGGATTAAAAGCTGCCGTTTTATTTAGCGCCAGGGCAATTGGCCGCGGCCTATCCGCTTTTTGGTCTGGCGCCCGCAGATCCGCCAAAGGCGAAGCCGGGCGAACGCTCGCCGCCTTGCGCCGGCGCGTCAGCCATATGCGATCTCCACAATTCAGCAAAGCCCTGGCCTCTTTTTTATCGCTGGCCGTGCTTGGCGCCTCGCTGCTGGGCGGGCTGACCCTGGTAGCCAAGGCATTAGACCTTAAAAGCCGGATTATGCAAACTGCGCTGGTCGGCAATTATTATCTAAGCCAGGGCAAGGACTTGCTGGCTCAGCAAGATTTGACCCAGGCCCAGGCTAGTTTTGACCAAGCTTACCAGACTTTCGTCCGCGGCCAGCAAGAGATTTCCGACAGCGACGCCGCCTTAAATCAGATATTAACCTTGGTGCCGCAAAAAGCCGACGCCGACCGGCTTTTAGCCGCCGCTCGCGCCGTGTCTCAGGCCGGCCAGGACTTTGTGGCGCTGGCTTCCAACCTGCAAAGCCTTAAAATTTCCGCCGGCGGGCTGGTGTCCGCTTCCGGTAATACCGGCGCCGATCTGCCTGGTAATGCCCAGCTGCTCAGCCGGACGTCTGATTTGCTTAACCAAGCCAGCCTGGATCTGCAGCCGGTGAATGCCGAAAACCTGCCCCCTTCCGTCCGCCCCCAATTTTTAGATTTAAAATTCAAACTGGATAACGCCCGTTTGGCTGTGTCTAATTTAAATCAGATCTTCGCCCTGGGCGCAAGCCTGCTGGCGGGCGACAAAACGGTTCTGATCTTGTTTGAGAACAATAATGAACTGCGGGCGGACGGCGGTTTTATGGGAACCTTCGGCGCGCTCAAGCTGCATGACGGGCAAATTAAAAAGCTGGACGTCAGCAGTATTTATGACTTAGACGGCCAACTGACCGATGTAATCCGACCACCGCAGCCCATTTTAAATTTGAGCGACCGCTGGTACCTGCGCGATGCCAATTGGTTTGCCAACTTTCCGGACTCTGCCCGAAAAATCACTGAGTTTTACGAGCGCGAAGGCGGAGAAACTCCTGACACGATTATGGTCATGACTCCGGATTTAATTATTGATTTGCTTAAAATCGTCGGCCCCATACCAATGCCGAAATACGGTCTTACCCTGACACCGGACAATTTTGTGGAACAAACCCAAGTCGCGACAACCCTAAGCAGCTCCCTGCCGACCAACACTCCCAAACAGATTCTGGCAGATTTAATTCCAATTCTGCTGCAAAAATTGAGCAGCCTGGGTCCGGACGCCTTTACCCAAATCGTCCAGTCGCTGCAGAATGAACTTAACGGCAAGCAGGTAGTGCTTTATTCCCGCGACCCCGACGTGCAGCGGCAGCTGCAAGCCTTTCACTGGACGGGCGAGCTGGAAAACTCAGATCGTGATTATTTGGCCGTGGTCAGCAGCAATCTGGGAGGCACCAAAACCGATTTATACATTGACCAGCAGCTCAATTTAACCACAACCGTCGCTTTGGACGGCACAATTACCGACGAACTGGATATTACCCGAACCAATAAGATGCCCAAGTTGGACCAGACCAACAACTTAAGCTACCTGCGGGTCTATGTGCCGGCCGGCAGCAAACTGCTGTCCAACATAGGGTTTGATCTGAAAAATTTAACTTATCCGCCAGGTGAACAATATCAGACCGATGATGATGTTTATGCCTGGGAAAAAGATCAGGTTACCGATGTGCTCACCGGCACCGGCATCGGCCAGGAAGGCGGCAAGACTTTCTTCGGCAACTGGCTGAACCTGGAGGGCGGGGAGACCCGCACCGTCAAGCTTGTTTATCAGCTGCCGGTAAAATTATCGGCTATAGATCGCTACAGCCTGCTGCTGCAAAAGCAGATCGGCTCCCAAAACTCCCAGGTATCCTGGCATCTTAATTTCTCCGGCCGCAGCGTTGCCTGGAAAAATTTTGATCCCAGCCAACTGCAAACGGACAGCTTGGATTACAACCTGACGCTGGACCGGGATTATTTTGCCGGTCTGGTGCTGCAAAAACCATAACAGTTTATGATCAAAAAACTACGGGTGTTGGAAGACAATTTTAATATCAACAAAGCAGCGGCCATTATCGCCGCCTTAACATTCGCTTCGGCGTTTGCTGGTTTTATCAGGGACCGGCTGTTTGCCAGCAAATTCGGCGCAGGCGACTTGCTGGACGTTTACTACGCAGCCTTTCACATTCCCGATTTTATCTACAATCTTCTAGTATTAGGCACGCTATCGGTGGCCTTTATCCCTATTTTTACGGAATGGCTGATTAAGGACCGACGGCAGGCATTTCGCATTGCTAATACGATTTTGAACGTTTCCACCGTGGTTATGGCTTTAACCTGCCTGCTGCTATTTTTTCTGTCCGTCCCGCTAACCCGCTTGCTGGTTCCCGGCTTCAGCGACGAGAAATTCCGGCAGACCCTGATGTTGACCAGAATGTTTTTGCTTTCGCCGCTGATTTTCACCGTGTCCAGCGTCTTTGGCAGCATCTTAAATTCCCAAAAGAGATTTTTGGTGGCCAACTTGGCTCCGGTATTGTATAACCTAGGCATCATTTTCGGGTTGCTCTATTTTTATCCGTTGTTCGGTCTGCTTGGCCTGGCTTACGGCGTTATTTTTGGAGCGCTGCTGCATTTAAGCGTGCAGGTAGCCGAGGCGGTGCGCCTGGGCTTTACCTGGCAATGGGCCTGGGATTTGCACAATGAAGCCGTGCGGCGGTTCGGCAAATTGTTTTTGCCCCGCATTTTTGGCCTGGACATGTCGCAAATCAGCCTGCTTATCGGTTCGGTAATCGGCTCATTCTTGACCGCCGGCACTATTGCAGTATTAAATCTGGCCAACAATCTCCGTGCCGTGCCGGTTAATACCTTTGCCGTGTCTTTTGCCGTAGCTGCCTTTCCCGTTCTATCTGAACAGTTTGCCAAACGCGACTTGCGCGCATTCGTCAAAACCCTGGGCGAGACTATAAACCAGGTCCTGTTTTTCATGATTCCCATGACTATTTTCATTCTGCTGTTTCGTGCTTATATTGTGCGTTTGGCCTACGGTGCCGGCAAATTCAACTGGGCTGATACCACGGCCACATTCAATACCCTGGGTATTTTTGCCCTGTCACTGTTCGCCCAGGCGCTGTTGCCGGTCCTGGCCCGGGCCTTTTACGCCAGACACAACACCAAAACGCCGGTCATCACCAGCCTATCCTGCCTGGTTTTAAATATTATTTTGGCTTACTGGTTCGGTCTTCATTCCTACACGATGCAAATAAGCTTCGGCCGCTTCGGCTATCAGGTTGCCACCGGCGGCGCCGCCGGCATCGCTCTGGGTTTTACCATTGCCAATATAGTTAACTGCGTCGTTTTATTCTTTTTACTGCGCAGTGCCTTGGCGCGCGAACTTCCTGTCGGCGATGCCAGCCTGCCGGAAATGGACGGTAGTATCGCCTTGGCTTCTGGCAAAATCATGGCCGCCAGCCTGGCCATGGGTTTGGCCGGCTATGCTGCAATTTTCATCTTTGCGCCGCTGGTTAATACCCGGACCGCTTTTGGCATCCTGGTCCAAGCGGGCTTGGCGGCTCTGGTTTCGGCGACGGTATTTCTGCTCTGCGCCAGACTGCTCAAACTCCCGCAGGCAGGCAGTTTCGGCGCCTTTTTCAAAAAACGGCTGACCCGCTCCTAACCAAGCCCGCTCTCAGAATCACAGCTCCGCCGCCTTGGCTTCCCGTAAAAGCCCAGGCTTTTCTTTTTTGCTAAAAACCGATAAAATTAAAGCCATGGAGCAATCTCACATCCGCAATTTTTGCATTATCGCCCATATTGACCACGGTAAATCCACTTTGGCCGACCGGCTTTTGGAAATTACCCACACGGTCGCCCAGCGGGAAATGAAAGCCCAGCTGCTGGATCAGATGGATTTGGAGCGGGAACGGGGGATTACCATCAAACTGCAGCCGGTGAGGATGGAATACGCTTTGAAAGCAGAAACAAGCAAAAGCGAAGCCGGCGGATTTCAGGACGCGCCTCCTAAATCATACATTTTAAATTTAATTGATACCCCCGGCCACGTGGATTTCACTTACGAGGTCAGCCGGTCGCTGGCCTGCTGCGAGGGTGCCATTCTGGTGGTTGACTCCACCCAGGGCATTGAAGCGCAGACTCTGGCCAATGTCTATCTGGCTTTGGAGCATAATTTGACTTTGATTCCGGTGGTCAATAAGATTGACCTGCCCAACTCCGACCGGCAAAAAACCGCCGAGGAGCTCAAGGCCGCTTTCGGCTTTACCGACGAGGAAATTCTTTACGCCTCCGGCAAAACCGGCGAAGGCGTGGAAGAAATTTTAAAAGCGGTAATTGAGCGCGTGCCCGCGCCGCAGGGCCGGCCGGACCTTCCGTTCCGCGGCCTGATTTTTGATTCGCTCTACGACATCCACCGCGGCGTGGTCGTGTTCGTCCGCGCCATGGACGGCCGGCTAAACAACCGGGAAAAAATTTTTATGTTGGGCAGTGGGGCCGAAGCCGAGAGTCTGGAGGTCGGCTATTTCCACCCCAAAATGGAGAAAAGCGGCGGCATTGATACCGCGGAAGTCGGCTACGTAGTTACCGGCCTGCGGGATGTCAGCAAGGCTAGGGTAGGCGACACCGTTACTTTGCTGGCCGCCAAGGACAGGGTGCAGCCCCTGCCCGGATATAAAAACGTCAAACCCATGGTCTACGCCACCATCTTTCCGGTGTCGGGCGACGACTATCCGCTGCTGCGCGACGCCATGGACAAGCTGAGGCTGTCAGACGCCGCGCTGGAATTTGAGCCGATCAATATTCCATCCATCGGCTTCGGTTTCCGCACTGGCTTTTTGGGCCTGCTGCATATGGACATTGTCCAGGAAAGGCTGACCCGCGAATATGATCTGGACCTGGTTCTCACCGCCCCGAGCGTGGCCTATCGCGTGGTCAAAACGGACGGCAGGGAATTTTACATCCACAACCCAGCCGAAATGCCCGACCCCAGCACCATCAAGGAAATTTATGAGCCCTGGATGCTGGTCAACATTCTTACGCCGGCCGAATATATCGGCCCAATTATGGAAATCGCCAACCAGCGCCGCGCCATTTCCCGCGACATCAAATACCTGGGCAAGGATCGGGTGGACATGAGTTTTGAAATGCCCCTAGCCAATATCATTCTGGATTTTTATGACAAGCTGAAGAGCGTGTCTTCCGGCTATGCCAGCTTAAATTACGATTTTATAGAAGAACGGGTGGGTGATTTGGTCAAGGTGGATATTCTGGTTGCGGGCGAACCGGTGGCGGCACTGGCCGCAATTATGCACCGTTCGGTTGCGGCCGCGGACGGCAAGGAGCTGGTGGAAAAACTAAAGCAACTTATCCCCAAGCACCAGTTTGAGATTGCCCTGCAGGCAACCATCGGCGGCAAGGTCATTGCCCGCGAAACCATTTCCGCCCTGCGCAAGGACGTAACCGGCTATCTCTACGGCGGCGACGTTACCCGGAAAATGAAGCTGCTGAACAAGCAAAAACGCGGCAAAAAGCGGATGAAACAGATCGGCCGCGTGGAAATCCCGCAGGAAGCCTTTTTGGCGGTATTAAAAAAATAGGACACATCAAAAGGGCGGCCATGGTGACCGCCCCACGCTTATTCAGCGATTAATTCGTAACGCACATCGCCACTGTAAGCGATCACTGATTGCCTGAACGGAGCCCTCCGAGATATGAAATTTTCGGTTTCGGCATCAAAACCTCTCCTACGACACGTCAATGTCGCGCGGGTGAATCTGATAAAACCGCGCATCGTGCTTGCTCATGTCGACCTCGTCGAGGAGGCGACATATGTCGCGCGGCCCCAGCATGTCCTTTTTGACCGAAGCAATGGCTGCTTCGGGGGTTGGCCCGCTGATGATTACAACATCTTTCCTCTGTTCGGTCTCATTGGGGAGTTTTTCCCAAAAGACCAAGAACAGAAAATTTTTCTCGGGCACCTTTTGCTTGCCCATAGTACCTCCTTGTAAAATACAATACATTATAGCCTAGACAGCGGTCAAGCACTGCCCGCCTTTGCAACATTTTTACGAAACCTGGCGTATACTATGAGCGAGATATATAATTAAAAGAAAGGGAAGGCGATGAAAAAACGAACGTTAGGAGGAGTGCTGGAAGTCTCGGAAATCGGCCTGGGCTGCATGGGCATGAGCGAATTCTACGGGCCCGGCGACGAGCAAGAATCCATCAAAACCATCCATTCGGCCCTGGATTTAGGCATTAACTTTCTGGATACGGCCGACATGTACGGACCGTTTACCAACGAGCGGCTGGTCGGCAAGGCCATTGCCGGCCGGCGCGATCAGATTATTCTGGCTACCAAATTTGGGAATGTCCGCGGCGAGCAGGGCGAAAGGTTGGGCGTGCGCGGCGATGCCGCTTACGTCAAAAAGTGCTGCGATGACAGTTTGCAGCGCCTGGGCGTTGACCACATTGACTTGTACTACCAACACAGGGTAGATACCAAGGTGCCGATTGAGGAAACCATCGGCGCCATGAGCGAACTGGTCAAAGCCGGCAAAGTCCGCTACTTAGGCATGTCCGAGGCTGCGCCGGAAACCATCCGCCGCGCTTATAAAATCCACCCCATCACCGCGCTGCAGACGGAATACTCGCTCTGGTCCCGCGATCCGGAAGGAGAAATTTTCAAGACTACCCGAGAGCTTGGCATCGGCTTTGTGGCTTACAGCCCGTTAGGCCGCGGTTTCCTGACCGGGCGCTTTACCAAGCCGGAAGATTTCCCGGAAGGAGACTTCCGGCGTTTCCACCCGCGCTTTAGCGGCGAGAATTTTCAAAAGAACCTGGAACTGGTCAGGCAGGTGGAAGAGCTGGCCAAGGCCAAGGGCATCACGCCGGCCCAGCTGGCTCTGGCCTGGGTCCTGGCCCAGGGCGGCGATATTGTGCCCATTCCGGGAACCAAGCATGAGCAGTACCTGCGCGAAAACGTCGGCGCGGCGGAAGTAACACTATCGCGGGAAGAACTGGACAAACTGGATGCGATTCTGCCGCCCGGCATTGCGGTCGGCGAGCGCTATGCCGACATGTCTTCCGTCAATAAATAATTAAAACTGATTGCAATGATTGCCGAATATGCTTTTCTGCTAGGCAGGATTATTTTTGGGGGCTACTTCCTCCAGGCGGCCTACAACCATTTCAGCAAGCTGACAGCCATGTCGGGATATGCAGCCGGACGGGGCGTACCGGCGCCGAAACTGGCTGTCTTTGCTACCGGGGTCCTCCTGCTCTTAGGCGGTCTTGGCGTGCTGCTGGGCGCATACGTGCACTGGGCCCTGCTCTGCCTGGCGGTATTTTTAGCCGGCGTCACCCCGGCCATGCACTCTTTCTGGCGCGACGCCGACCCCGGGCAAAAAATGGGCAACACGGTCAATTTTGCCAAAAATCTGGCCTTACTGGGAGCCGTATTAATGATGTATCTGCTGCCGCTGCCCTGGCGGTTTGGCCTCCGCTAGCCTCCTTTCTGGCCGAAAACCGTCCCAATGCGGCGTTTGCCGCAGCAAAATGCTGTAAACTGCAGGGACGGTTTTTATTATGCCGAAGCTAAATATCATCCCGGCCGATTTTGTGGTAAAATAAAGCATGTTTAAAAACCGCAAACTTTTAAATAAACTGATGGCTGCGGTGATGATAGTAGTCGTATTAAGCATGGTAATAGCCCTGTTTGGCGCTTCGTTCATCGGCAACTAAAAAACCCAAATGTTCAAATTCGATTTATTGCCGGGAGAAAAAGTCCTGCAATTCCATCGCCAAAGCGAGGCCGTTCTGTTCCGGCCGGTGCTGATAATTTTTATTTTGATTTATTTCCCCTGGTATTTTCTGCTTAAATACGATCTGGCGGCTAACTTTGTCCGCCTGCTGTTTCTGTGGACCTTGCTTGTCCTGCTCTACGCCATCCGCGTCCTGTTTCTCTGGCTCCTAAATGCCTATCTTATAACCGACCGGCGGCTAGTCGCCATCAATTACCGCGGCCTGTTCAGTAAGCGCGTAACCGAAAGCCCGCTGGACCGGATTCTAAACGTCAGCGCCGTCACTAAAGGAATTTGGCAGACGGTTTGCCAGTACGGAGAAGTTCAAGCTCAAGTTGCCGGTCTGGGCGAGCCGCTACTGCTGAAAAATGTGGCCCATCCGGGACAGATTAAGGATTATCTTTGGCAGCGCCACCGCCAAACCGGCTCCGTCGCCATTAAAACACAGAGCCTGTAAGATGCCTTTATGTTCAATAAAAAAACGTTATCCAGCAAAATAGCGGTCATTGGACTGCTGGTCCTGCTGGTTTTTTTGGGGGACCTGAAGTTCCGACAGAGGCAAAGCCAGCAAGCCATAGAGCGGGAAAAGCAAAACCTGCAGGCCCAGGCGGATGCGCTGCAGAAAAAAAACGACGAACTAAACCAATCGCTGCAATACTTAAATTCACCGAGTTTCAAAGAACGAGTGGCCAGGGAGCAGCTTAATCTGAAAAAAGAAGGGGAGACAGTTTATGGTTTTAGCGAAGCCGATTCGGCCAGCAGTACGGCCTTGGCGGTTCCAACTGACGGCCTGTCCAACCCGGCTAAGTGGTGGAATTATTTTTTTGCCGCCGATTAATCCTGCCTTATGAAAAATTTTAAAGCAGGCCTTACAATAATTATTGCTGCCGGTCTCGCCTTTGGGCTGGGATTCTTGGCTTGGCTTTATACTGGACAGTTGACCTCAGCCAAGGCCGGAATTTTTTCCAAAACCCCGCTGCCGGTTGCCCTGGTCGGCGGCCGGGCCCTCCATTTTTCCGATCTCCTGTTCCGCCAGCGGCTAGCGGCGGAATTTGCGCCGGAGCAAAGCGATGCCCAAAACCGGGCGCAGGCCTATGCCGCTGCGGTCAGCCAGACCCAAACGGCCATCATTGCCGGTAGAGCCGGCGTCAGCGTTGGCCCCAAGCAACTAGAAGCGGAATTTGCCCTCCAGTCAAACCAGCCGGATTTTAACAGCCAGCTGCAAAACTACGGCATTACCCCGGCTGTGTTTAAATATGATATTATAGAACCAAAGCTTCTCCTGACTAACCTGCAAGTTTGGTTTAATTCCCAGCGCTCTTTAAATCCCCAAACTTACGCCACGGCCGGTCTGCTGCAAAGCCAAATCCAAAGCGGCGGCGACATGGCCGGTCTGGCGGAACTCTACAGCCAGGATCAGCAAAGCGCCCAGCTAGGCGGGGATTTGGGCTTTATTGATCCTTCCGCCCTGCTGCCCGAATTGCGAGAGCCGGTCGCAAGCCTTAAGGCAGGCCAGTTTATTGTCGCGCCCAGCCGTCTCGGCCTGCACTTGCTGCGCGCCGAGGCTGTCAGCGATAACCGCGTCTATCTGCGGCAAATCCTGCTCAAGCCCGCCGACTTTAATGCCTGGCTGCAAACGCAAAAACAAAGCCTTAAATCGACGGCGTTAATAAAATTTTAACCGTTTAAACGGTAGGCCAAAATAAAATCAAAATTATGATTGAACAAGAAGTCATTGATTATATCATTCAGGCTCAAAAGCACGGACTATCGGATTTTGAAATTAAGCAAAATCTGCTTAATGTCGGTTGGGATGCCGGCGTAGTAGAAAACGGTTTTACTTTTGCCAAGGCGGCTGAACAGCGCATGCCGGCTGCGGAGGCGGCCAAAACTGCCGTTGAATTTCATAGCGGCTCACCAGTTGCCAGCAAAAGCTCTTACCTAGGCCCGCAACATGCGTCCATTACGATCAGCGAAAGCTCTGTTCAGGCGGCCAGCCGTTCCGGCTCTAAAAACGCCATATTCTGGCTTATTTTACTGGCTAGTCTGCTCATTGTCGGCGGCAGCGCTTATGCTTACTATTATTACGGCTATTTAACGCCGCAGAGGATTTTCAGCAATTTTGCCCAGACCAAACAGCTGCCGCAATATTCAGTGCAATACTCGCTTAGCTATGCGGACAGCCAAAACAATCCGCCGGTCAGCCTGGAATTCAGCGGCAAGAATTCTTCTGATTTTTCAGACGCCAGCAATACTGCGGCCAGTGGCAATATCAATATCCAAATTTCAGCCCAAAACTCCAGCTTCAGCCTGCCTATGGATTACGTCCTGCTCAGCCGAGTTTTTTATCTAAATTTAGGCAATATTACCCAGCTGCAGGCGGAAGCTCCTGATTTAAAATGGATTAAACTTGATTTGGATGAGCTTGGCAAGCTGGCTACGTCTACCGCGACCACCACGCCCGACTTACTCGAACAGCATCCGGAGCTGAAATCTCAGATCAGCCAGATCTGGGACGGTAACCGGCCGTTTAATGTAGCCGATTACCTAAAACGCGAAACCCTAAACGGCCAGCCGGTCTACCACCTGCAGGTTCAAATCAAAAACGATGTCCTGGCCCATGATTTAACCGAGTCCATAAGCCTGGTCAAAAACGCGGAAAGCGGCGCTACCCTGACGGACATTGAAAAATCCGAACTGGAGGCCGTTTTAGGCAAATTCCAGGCCAAGGCGTTTGATCTTTGGCTCGGCCGCAAAGATTATCAGCTTTATAAAATCCATTTTGCCCTAGCCGCGCCGTCAGTGGCCGACTTTAATGACCAAAACCTGATTGATGCCGCCATTCCGGCCGTCGGCACAGCCCGGGCCAAAAGCCGAGACGCTAAGCGTTTTGCCGACATCAGGCAAATTTCCTCCGCCCTGGAACTGTATGCCAATGATCACGGCGGCTATCCGGCCGGCGATCATGGCCAGCCGGCCGGGGCGGTGCCGGACTATATCGGCGTCTTTCCGCAAGCGCCCCTGCCGGCCGACGGCACTTGCACCGATTATTACAACGGCTATTGGTATGAACCGGCAGGTAAGGCCGCCACAATAAACGGCCGGCAGGTCTATCCGTCCTACTCACTGACTTTCTGTCTTGGCGGGGATACCGGAGGCCTTGCGGCAGGCATCGGCGAACTAACGCCGCAGGGCCTGAAAGGGAACATCGCCTGCCCCTCCACCCTGGACTTGTGCCTAAAGAATACGGCCGGGCAAACAGCGGACTTAACCCAGCAAATCAACCAGCTTAAATTTGGCGGCGAAATTACCTGGGATGCGACCTTCGCTGATTATGGCAAGCCCGTAACCGCTACCGCGCCGGCCAGTTCCACCGACGTCTCCGAATTAATAAAGGCATTCAACGGTTCGGCTGGCACGTCATATTAGACGGATACCGCCGATTAACAGCCCCCTGGACCTTAGACGGCGCGCCCGACCCGGGGGCTTTTAAATTCCCCTGGTTTTGTATATAATAACGTCAGGTCCTTATGAAAATCGGCATCTTTGACTCCGGGCTTGGCGGACTAGTCGTAGCCAAAAGCATCTTTCGCCGGCTGCCCGCCTATGACTATATTTATCTGGGAGACACCGGACGGGTACCTTACGGTAACCGCAGCCGCGAAACGATTTACCAATTTACCAGACAGGCGGTAGATTTTTTGTTTCGCCGGAATTGCGGACTGGTTTTACTAGCCTGCAATTCCGCCTCAGCCAATGCCCTGCGCCGCTTGCAGCGGGAATATCTCCCCAAACATTACCCCGGCCGGCGCATCTTGGGCGTTATTGTGCCCACGCTGGAGGAAACTGCCAAGCACCTGCACAAAACCCGCCTGGGAGTGTTGGCTACCGCAGCAACCGTCAATTCCGCTATTTATCGCAAGGAACTGGAGAAGATAGATGCACGAGCCCGAATTTATGAACAAGCTGCGCCGCTGCTGGTGCCGCTGATTGAAAATAATGCTGTGCGCTTTGCCGACCCTGTTTTGCGCAGCTACTTAAAGCCGCTGCAAAAAAAGAAAATTCAAGCGCTGGTTTTAGGCTGTACTCATTATCCGATTTTGAAAAGCCGCATTAAACGGCTGCTCGGACCGAAGGTGAGTTTAATCTGCCAGAACGAACTGCTGCCGGGCAAACTGGCCGATTATCTGCGCCGCCATCCCGAACTGGAGCGCAAGCTTGGTAAAAACGGCCGCCGCGACTTCCTGATAACGGAAAGCGGCAAAAGCTTTACGGCCATGGCCAGCCGGTTATTCGGAAGGAGGCTGCACCTTAAAACCGTAAAGCTGGCGGGTTGATTGGGATCCAGGCTTAAATTAGTTCATGGTTGTGCCGAGATAGCTCAATTGGTAGAGCAGCGGTATCGTAAACCGCAGGTTGGAGGTTCAAGTCCTCTTCTCGGCTCCATAACACAAAAAGCGTTGAGCTTGCAGCGCAGAGTACCCAGGAGAAACAAGAGACCAGGGGCAAGGGACTAGAATCAAAAATCACTTATATCCTTAACTCCTTATCTACTTATTATACCCCTTTACCATCAATACCGAGGGATGGCAAGCTCAGGCTCAGAATGACATAGTTTCATCTCTCAAAGGTTAAAGGTTGGCGGCAAGGGAAATGTTTTAATTCTTACATCCTATTTCTTAAATCTTATATTCCAATAATGCCCATTCCTAAAAATGCCAAAAGGGTCTTTAAAGGAGAAATCCATGACGTCTACCAGTGGCGGCAAAAAATGTTTGACGGCAGCTATGCCACCTTTGAAGCTATTAAGCGGCCGGATACGGTGATTATCATTGCCACGGCCGGCAATAAGCTGGTGATGCAAAAACAGCGGCAGCCGGGCACCGGCTGGTTTATCAGCAACCCCAGCGGACGCATGGACGTGCCCGGAGAAAAGCCTAAAGAGGCTGCGCTGCGCGAACTGCTGGAGGAAACCGGCATGCGTCCCGGACGACTGTTTCTCTGGAAAAAGATTAAAAGAAACGACAAAATTCAGCAAACAATCCATTTTTTCGTAGCCCAGGACTGCCATAAAGTCGCCGCTCAAAATCTGGACAGCGGCGAAAAAATAAAACTCTTTTATCTTAGTTTGGATGATTACTTAAAGCTGGCCGATAACCCGTCGGCGCATTTGCAGGAATCGGTTGTAGATATGCTGCGCGCCCGGGCGGACAAAAACTACAAACAGTACCTGCAGCGGACATTTTTCGGAACCGTTAGCAAAAAATAGTCCCGCCGTCAAGCCTGGGCCAAAACCGGAGCCTTGACAAAACGGCGTAAAAAAGATAATCTAAACGCGCCAAAATGTACGACGAGCAAAAAAGTTCCCCATCCGGCAGCCAGGCAGCCAAAACGTCAAATGCGAAGAATCCGCTGTACGGCATGGTGCTGCTGGAACTGGGCCTTCAGTTCGCTGTTTTGATTGCTTTGCCGCTACTGGGCT
>CAZJLL010000058.1:0-11112 GCA_964547145.1 uncultured Candidatus Saccharibacteria bacterium
CACTTTTTTCAGCCAGGGTAATTTTTCGGTCAAAAAAGACCGCGCTGTTGCCGCGCTGGTCCTTGCCGGTGCGGTCAGCACCACGCGGCAATCACGGTAAACAGTAAGCCGCAGCCGCCGGGCCCGGCGGCTGCGGCGAAATTCAAAATTTTCAGGCAATTCTTCCGCCATATCTGCATTAAGGCCGCCGCCATAAGGCGGCGGCTGTTTTCCCCGCCTTCTTTCTGCAGGGCTTATTTTAAAAACTTACTTCCTGTTCTTATTCAGCCAGCGGAACAGCACAAACACAAGCAGCAGCAGAACGGCCCAAAGCAAGGCTGTGGTAATAATGGACATCAGGCCGTACCAGGCCGCCTGGCGGCTGTTGTAAACCGGAGTCATCATCGGCATATTCTGGTAAAACTCCGTCGGCTGGTAGGAAAACTGGCCCGTACCGGGCTGCAACAGCTGATACAGTTCCTGTTGCTGTGACGGAGTCAGCGTGCCGGTTTGCAGGCCGGGCAAATAAGCGGACAGCGATCCGGCGGCTGTCGTAGTCTGCGCCGGCGTGCCATAATTATACATCATATTTGCCCCGGTCGCGTACGCCGCTGCCTGCGCCCGGATGCCAAAACCCAGCAGCAATCCGGCCGCCAAGACCAAAAAAATTTTTTTCATTTGGTTTCAAAATTAATACTTTTCTTTATTTTAGCACATTCCGGCTCTTTGCCGAAGTGCAAAAAATTGCTAGACTTATTATATATGCAAGCACCGGTAATTTGTTTCGGCCAGCAGCCATGCGGTTTCTTCCCCAAACGCTTCCTAGTCGCCAAAATCCGGACCGCGCGCCGGCTGCAGCAGCAGCTGGGCGGCCGGCTGGTATTTTTTTATCATGATTCGGATGCGGACTATCGCGAAACCATCACGCTGTTGCGCGACCGGCAGACGGACGCGGAAGTCCGGCTCAACTTTATTCAGGAAAACAAGCTGCAAAAAAAATTCTCCCCGCTCTACCTAAAGCGCATTCCGCAAGGCTGGCAGGAAGAAACCCGCAAGCAGCTTCCCCGCTTTATGGACCAGCCGCTGATAGATCTGTTTGATTCGGTCGCGGCGACCAACGTAGCCGACTTCTGCCTGGAGATGTATGAAAAATTAGGGCTGCTGGAAGGCATTGCCACTGTCCGCTCCGGCGATCCGGCTTTCCGCCAGGCCTCCGCCGACCTGGGCGAAGGCTACTTTGCCGATGTCCCCTACCAAAACGAAATTGTCCGCGCCCAGCTGCTGGACGGCCGGCTCAAGCTGCACGAAGGCGGCGGCAAATATCTGACTCTGCCCGACCAGCCGCTGGCCAAGCAGCAAAAGAATCCCGGCCGGGAAACGCGCTTTTATTGGATGCAGTCGGTCATCGGCTGCACCCACTATATATACGGCGAGGGTGAAAAAGCCTATTTGCGTACAGCCGATTTCCCCGGTGTGGAATTCGTTGACCGGGAAAAAATCGAGCAGGCCGATTATGCCTGGCTGGACCAAAAACTTTAAGCATTAAATCATAGTTTGATGAAAATTTTAGCTATCGGCGCCCACCCCGACGACGTGGAGTTCGGCTGCGGCGCCTTGCTGATTAAAGAGGTGCGCGCGGGCAGCCAAGTCAAAATTTTGGTGCTGTCACGCGGCGAAGCCGGCACGGCCGGCACGCCCCAGGGACGGGAACAGGAATCGCGCGCGGCGGCAGCCTTAATCGGCGCCGAGATAGAATTCCTGGAAATGGGCGGCGACTGCCATATTCAGAATACGCCGGCCAACGGCTTTGCCCTGGCCCGCCACATCCGCCAGGAACAGCCGGACATAATTTTGGCGCCGCATATTGACGAAAACCAGCACCCCGACCACGCCGCCGCCGGCAAGCTCTGCCGCGAGGCCGCCCGCTTTGCCCGCTACGGCGGGCTGGCCGAATTAAAAGACCTGCCGGTCCACAAAATTACCGGCCTCTATTATTACCCCGTAACCCAGGACTTTGGCCGGCCGGTGGACATTGTTATTGATACCACGGAAGCTTACGAGCAATGGAGCAAGGTCATTTTAAGCCATCAAAGCCAGCTGTCGGCCAAGGCTTACTTAGACCTGGTCAGCGCCCGCGCCCGCGCGCTGGGCGCGGCCATCGGCACCGGTTACGCCCAGGGCCTGTGGCAGAACGACCCCGTCCGGCTGGACCGGATTTCCGAACTGACCCTGTCCTCCCGCAACTACTAACTCTTTCCGTGAACAAACTTTCTTCCGACAAAGCACAATTGAAAATCGGCATTGTCTGCCACCCTTCCATCGGCGGCAGCGGCATTGTTGCAACCAACCTGGGCCTGCAACTGGCAAAATTGGGCCACCGAGTCCACTTTATCAGCTATGAGCCGCCTTTCCGGCTGCAGCGCACGCTGCCGCCGCGGGTCTTTTTTCATCCGGTGCCAATTAACGCCTACAGCGTTTTTAAGTATCCCGATTATACCCTGCCGCTGGCCGTAACCATAGAAGAAGTCCAGCGCCGCTTCGGCCTGGACCTGATTCACGCCCACTATGCCCTGCCGCACGCCACCGCCGCCCTGCTGGCTTTAGGGATTATGCGGCAAAACGGCCTGGCCCGGCCCAAGCTGATTACCACCCTGCACGGCACCGACATAACGCTGCTGGCCAGGGACCCCAGTCTGTATGCCATTATCAGATATTCGGTGGAAAAATCCGACGGCGTCACCGCCGTCTCCCGCGACCTCCGCCGGGAAACGCTGAAGGTCTTAAAAACCCGCAAAGCCATTGCGGCCATCTACAACTTTTATTCACCCCAGCCGCCGCGGCAAAGCGCGGACCTGGTGCGGCGCCGGCTCGGGCTGAAGCCGGATGATTTCTTGGCCATTCATTTGTCCAACCTGCGCCCGGTCAAGCGCATTCCCGATCTGCTGCAGATTGCCCACCGCCTGCGGCGGCAGCGGCGCTTTAAGCTGCTGATTTTGGCCGGCGGCGATTTTTCGCCCTTCCGGATGCTGGTTAAAAAATACGCCCTGAATAACCTGCTGCTGAAAAGCAGCGTAAAAAACATAGCCGATTACTTAAACGCCGCCGATGCCGGGCTGTATACTTCCGAGACGGAAAGCTTCGGCATGGGCATGCTGGAAACCATGGCTTACCAAAACCCGATTGTCGCCACCCGCGCCGGCGGCATTCCCGAAGTGGTCACGGAAGGGAAAAGCGGTTTTTTGGTGCCGGTGGGCGATATTGCCGGCTTTGTCGGCCGGCTGGAGCGGCTGCTGGAAAATTCCAAGCTAACCGCCCGCATGGGGGCGGCCGCCCAAGCCGACGCCAGCCGCCGTTTTTGCGCCAAAAACATAGTCGGACAGTATGTTGACTATTACCGCCGCGTGCTGAAAGAAAAAAGCTGACTAATTAAAAAACCGCCTTCGACAAGCTCAGGGCGGTTTTTTAATTCAGCGTCCGGCGGGCGGCCGCCATTCCGTAATTTTGCCGGCGCGGATTTCCACGGCATCGGCGGGGCGCAGCCGCCTGATTTGTGCGCCGTCCAAAATTGAAAAATGTTTTATTTGGTCCAGCCGCTGCGGTATGGCGAACAGCGGCTTTTCCGTTGTGCGCCAATCCAGCCGGTTAAAGACGTTCAAGTCCAGCGGCCGGCTGTATTCCCGCAGAGTTTTTTGGCCGGAATCCAAAAAATATTCATGGAAATAGGACATAACCAGCTCGCGCAGGCTGCGATAAACCGGCTCGCGGTAGCGCAGGACGGCGTGATTGGTTTTGGATACGGCGCCCCAGCCGCGGCGGTGAAAGACGGCAATAACGTGGTCAAAATCGTGGCGCGCGGCCCGCAAATCCACCACCAGCGGCCGGGCGCCGTGATATTCCAAAGCGGCGGCGGCCAGCATGGCTCCTTCCATGCAATGGGCCGCGCGCTGGCGCAAAACCAAACGCGGCGAACAGCAGGTTTCGCCGCGCGTTTCAAAATTGAATTTTAAACCGTTCAAAAAATCCTGAACCCTATCCGGCGACGACAGCCTGCTCAAAATGCGCCGCTCGGCCGGATTGAACGGACTAATCATAATATTAATTTTTGCTCTGTACGCCGTGGCCGCCGAACTGTTTGCGCAACAGGGCCACAATCTTGTTGGAAAATTTATTGCGGTTCTCCGGCTGTTCCGATTCGCGGCGGACCTGCAGGGCATCCTCAATTACCCGGACATCCACGCCCAACTCCTTGCCCGCGTTGACGGTCCACTCCCCTTCGCCGGTGGCGGCAATCACGCCCGAGGTGCCGGCCACGTCTTCTTGTTCAAAAATGTTCCGCGTCAAATCTATCAGCCAGCTGCGCACTACGCTGCCTTCCTGGTAAATACCCGTAACCTGCCCAAGATCCAGGCCGAATTCGCTGGCTTGCATTACACCGTAGCCTTCGGCAATCGCTTCCATCATGCCGTACTCAATGCCGTTGTGCACCATTTTGACAAAGTGCCCCGCGCCGTTTTTGCCAACCAGGCCATAGTTGTGTCCGCTGGACAAGACCTGGAAGATTTTTTCCACCTGCGGCCACTGCTCCTTGGGGCCGCCGACCATCAGGGCAAAACCGTTTTCCTCGCCCCAGACGCCGCCGGACGTGCCACAGTCAAAAAAATGAACGCCCTTTTTTTCCAGTTCCGCCGCCCGGCGCATGGAATCTTTATAAAAGCTATTGCCGCCGTCCACCACAATGTCGCCGGCGCGCAAATGCGGGCCAAGCTGGCCGTTTAGGAATTCGTCCACAATGGCCTGCGGCAGCATCAGCCAAAACACGCGCGGCTCCTGATCCATTTTTCCGACCAGTTCGGGAATGGCGGCAAAGGCCTGCACGCCGGCGGCGGCTACTTCCTGCCTGGGGCCTTCCGAACGGTTCCAGGCCAGAACCGTAAAGCCGTTTTTATGAAGCCTTCTGGCAATTTGTCCGCCCATCCTGCCTAAACCAAAAATTGCGATTTGCATAGTTTCTCCTAGCACACCGGATTAATCGTTTACGCAGGTATTATAGCACAGGCACCGGCCGCGTATGAGCTAATAACTCCAGGACAAATCGCCTTTGTTGGTTTTAACTTGCAGCGCGGCCAGGCCGCTTATGGTCTTGCTGATTTTGCCGTTTTGGTCCAAGCCGGTAATAACGGTTTTGCCCTGGGCATACAAAGCGGCTACAAAATAATTCCGCCGGTTGGCCAGCTGCTGCGTCAGGGTCTTTAAGCTGCCGCTGCGATCGGCCAGCCAGGAAAAGCTCATTTGATTGCCGCCCATATCAGCCGCAATGCCGTTATAAATAATGTCTTTGAGTTCGGCTTTAAGCCTGTGGCGGCGGTCTTTGTCCTGCAGCTGGATCTGGGTGGTGTTGCCGGCCTGATCGGTTAAAATAATTACGTCGTCCTGGTCCGCCACCTGAACCAGGGTGGCATCCTGCCCTGCAAACTGCAAGTCCTGAATTTGGGGATTAAACTGGATTACGGCCTCCGGCGGGGTGCTGTCTACCGTAAAGCTCAAAGTTTTGGCCGGTTCGCTGTTGCCCGCCCGGTCGGTGGCGTAAAAGCTGATGGTATGCGGACCTTCGGTGCTAATTGCCAGCGGGCTTTCGTAAGTGGTAGTGGCATCATTGTCCAGCTTGTAGCTTATGTTCAGCAGCCCCGAAACTTCCTCGGTGTTTCCGTCTAAAGCCGGGTCCGTGGCGGCCAGCGTCACGGTAATCGGACCGCGGTAATATCCCGCCTGTCCCATGGTCCCGGCAAGAGTGGAAGTGGATATAGGAAAAACAAGATCCAGCGCCTCTTGGCCGTTAAGCAAAGAAGATGGGGCAACAGTCCGGCCGTCATTCATTTCAATCTGCTGATCATTATTGGAATTTAAAATTATCTCGGCGGTGGATGTTGCAGTAATGGGCACGGCATTGTAATAAGCAGCACTCTGTGTGGCGCCGTCTTTAATCACCTGCGAATACATGCTAAAGCTGCCGCTGTCGGTGGCCGCCAATTTAACGGTATAAGTATGGCCGGCGGGCAAAATGGCGTATTTACTGTGGCCGATAATATCATATTGCGCTCCAAGAATGTCGGTATCTATATTACTGTCGGCGTTGGGGCCTAAGTGATTGCCCAGCTCATCATACACATTCAATTCCACCGGGCTGTGGACCGAAACATAAGTGCTATTATAGTGGCACTCGGAAAGAAACGGCGTAATTTTTCCCAGGGTATCAATTGAATTGCCCGTCAGTAAGCTTTCTATTTCCTGCTTGCTGCCATCACTCGTCAGCATAGAAGCATGATTGGCGTCCAGAGCATAAAAAGTTAAAGCGCCGGGAATTTTAGCCGAATCTATGGGCACCGTGCCGTCTCCGTCGGCAGTAAGAATGAAAGGGTCATTCCCCAAGGGCAGCATAATTTTGTCATACGTGCCCGTTTGGCAGCCAATAATGTTATAGGCTTTCATATCGGAAAAATCCATGCTATCCAGGGAGTCTTGATGAAAACTTTCTGCCATATCCACCAGGCCGCTGTTTAAGTTCTGGCTTTGCAAAAAGCCTTTGGTCTGGTCGTAATCCAAAGACTTATAATATTCTGTATTATCTTCCGGAGTAGTTATAGATTGCTGCTCTTGGGCAACATACGGACCATGGCCGGCAAAATAATTCCGGCTGGGCAGCAGTTCGTAAACTGATGGCATGTTCTGGCTGATTTTCCAAACTTCCTCCGGATTCAAACCCATACTTAAAATTTTTACGTCCATATCGTCGCCATAGAGCAGAACTTTGGCCGCCTTGGGCGAGCCCAGATTGGGGACGCCGACAAAGATAAGCTTATTTATTTTTTGCTTATACTCCGGATGATCGTATAATAATTTTTTAACAACCAGTCCGCCTTGGCTATGGGCGACAATGTCAATTGTACTGGTCCCGGACGAACTAATTATCTGGTCAATCTGCTCTTTTAAGCTGACAACAGGATCATTTGGGTCGTCTTGTGTCGCCGTATATGTTAGATTGTTCCGCCAGTCATAAGGAAATAGGAAAAGGTCGACATTAAGTTTATATCCTTCAATATCAATCAAATCGCTAACTAATTTTTTTGAATAATTTAAAATGGTTTCCTCAGAAATTACATTACCTAAAGTTAAACTTGTATCCAATGCCGAACCGTCACCATCAAATGCCAAAGGATCCATAAAAGCATCACCGGGAGTTCTAAGCATCCTAAAACTATCAGGCCATAATTTTTCTGTTCCCTTATAAATTTCCGTCCCCATAATTCCAGGCACAATTAAAATTGGAGTCTTAGTCTGCTGGGCAACCACTATGGATGTAACAATGATGGCTCCAGAGTCTTTATCTATAACATAAATATCCGTATCAGCTGTATTTAGCATGACGTTAGTAGAAAAACCGCCGGAGACACAGTCAACATTATAATTAGGATGGGCTAGATCGTTTAAATTGCTTTGGGTAACAGCCGCCAATTTGTTCTGCCCGTTGCTAGGACAAGTTCCGGTCACATTAAAACTGCCAACCGGCAAATTTTGCCTATGAGTTGGCTTGGTAAATGAAAAATTTTCATTATTAATGATGAAATATATGCTTTTGTCCGTAGGAATTCCAAATTCATTGGGGGCTTGGGTATTGGAAGGATCGGAATAAACACTACGATCACTCCAAGCAAAATCAAAGGCATAATTACTAAGGCCTATTATCCTAAGTCTGCCTGTAGCAAAATCTAGTATACAATAAGAACTATCTTGCACACTATAATAACTGTATATCGAACCATCCCAAGAATCTGCAACTAATAGAGTTATATCATGCCACTTATTATCATTCGGAACGGCAAATTCCGGCAGAAAGCAAGTATGATTGGCAGGATACCCCGTCCAAGCGACTGGACCGATACCTGCAAAGTTTACCCCATCATTCTGCGACCTAGAATGAACTTTTATTGTTAAGGATTTAAGCTCACCATTGGTTGGCAAATTTGAAGGCGGGGTTGTGGTATTAAAAAGTTGCTGTCCTATCCAACAAAACATGTGAGGAAAATCACTTACAGCATTTTTGCATTCATCTGAATAAACTATTTGGGCAAATTCAGGACTTGCGGCTTTTAAAACTACAAAGGAACTAAAAAAACAAAAAGATGCTACAAAAAAGACCTTTAAACAACTTTTTATCATAAACTTTCCCTTCTTACCATTTTAAAGCCGCCAAAATGGCGGCTCTAAAGGCTGTCTTAAAGATATTATTAAATTTAAAAACCAAAATGTCTTAATGTAATCGAAAATCCGAAAAGGTAAAATACTATAACAGCCGCAAAGAGCAGCAAAAGGACCATCATCCACAAAACAATTTTGTGTTTTATGTTTTTATGGCAAATGGCTAAATAAATTGCACTGAATAATAAGCCTAGTGTTTGAATAAACAAAACTGTACTCAAAGTATTGGCATTACTTGAACTTTCTAAAAAGCTTTGTCTGTATGGTTTACCAGTATTTCTTTCTAATTCGTAGATAAAATTCCCTACCGGGCTCCACAGAACCTCCGGCACAATAAACATAGCCAGAAATATACCTAATAAAATTTTTTGGACTTTGGACATTTAAATATTTATGCTTCTAAAACAATGTTAAATTCCAATTTTTACAGAAGATAGTGCATACAGGTAAAATTCAAAAATTACTAAAATACTTAAAATGAGAAACAAAAGCCAAAATAAAAATCTGAATTTTATCCGTTTATTTTGAAAAGTAAATAAAATTGTAATACATAGTAAACTTATGAATTGCAGCAATAATAAATTATTCCAGATATTAGGATGTGCGGGATTGTCTAAAAAGTTTGGTCTCCAAATTTGATATGAACCATTTTGCAACGGCCTCATCATTGCAAAATAAGCTTTGAGTGTAGGACTCAAAAATAGCTCCGGCATAACTAAAAATGACAGTGATAAGTTTAAAATGATTCTCTGAGTTTTGGACATTAATTTTCATTTTAAAAGCCAAAATGTCTTAAGCTTATTGATATTCCAAAAAGGAAAAATACTACCAGGGCTGCGAGAAATAACAATAAAACTGTAATCCATAAGGCCATTTTGTGCTTTATATTTTTATGACACAAGGCCAAATATATAGAGCTACATAACAAACCTATCATTTGGATAAATAATATGACGCTAAACGCGTCAGCATAGTGAGGATCATCAAGAAAATTTACTCTAAAAGGATAGGTGCCGCCCCTATCTCCACTATGATACAACTCAAATAATAAATTCCCTGTTGGGCTCCACAGAACCTCCGGCACAATAAACATAGCCAGAAATATACCTAATAAAATTTTTTGGACTTTGGACATTTGCGGAATTATTTTTATTTTCTTTTAACTAAGCCAAGGTTATCATAACAGCCACAAAAACCTTGTCAATAAAAAAATTATCCCCAGGACTGACCTTTTCGCGCGAATTGGTCACCCGAGGGGAAAAGGAAAAGCAGGGCCCAAAACCCTGCTTGCTTACTTTAAAAATAATCTTGTTACCTGATAAATGTCGTGCGGCAGCTGGGGACTAAGCGAATAAAGCACGTGCCCGTGCCGGCCCACATATTCCACTATTTCCAGGTTGCGCAAGATTATCAAATGTTTGGAGGCCGACTTGAGGGAAATCTTCAGCTCCTTGGCAATCTGGGTCACGTTCAGCGGCCCCGATGACAACAGGGAAACCATCCTCAAACGATTGGGGTTGCCAAATGCCTTAAAAATCGTCGTCCAGCGCTGACTCATTGCATTGTCCGTCCGCCTCGTCCGGTGTAGCTGCTATTAATTTTTCCAGGAAGACTCTTCTTGTTCTTTGTCGTCCAAAAGCTCCGCATGCGGCTTTGGATCAAATACATAGGAGCCTAAAGCCCAATCCGCCTCTTCCGGGGAGATGGGGGGAAGATTTTTTAAATAATCGCGTTTGCCGCCGGTCTGCTCGTTCTCCGGCAGCGGAGGCCGTTCCTGGTTCATATCTTTCATTTGTTATAGTAACCGCCTTTATTCTACGCCGGCGCCGGCAGCCGCGCAAGCGGCTTAGCTGGCCGGGAGTTTGCGCAGCTCCAGACACAAAAACAGCGGAATTTCCCGGCGGGCCAAGTCCTCCGCCGCCTTGCGCGGCCCGGCATCACTGCTCTTGTGCGAAATCCACTCTTCCAGACGCGTAACTGCCAGGCCGGACTTGGCAAAAGCCTTAAAGTAAACCTGCAAAGGACGATGGAAAGAGTAAGTAAAAATTTTCCCGCGTTTTTCTTTGACGCCCTGGGTCATATCCACAGTCTGGGAAAGTTCGGACAGATACCTGTCCACCCGCCGGTATTGTATCCGCGCATCCTGATCAAATCCCCAGGAGGAAGCCGTCGGAATCCGGAAAGCCGGATGATTCAGCACCAGTATCACGCGCGCGCCCGCTTTGGTCACGCGCGCCATCTCCGCCACCGCCGCCTGCAGGTTTTTAATATTTTGCAGGGCCAGAATGCAGATGACCGCATCAAACCGCTCCGCAGCCAGCCCCTTCAAATTTTCCGCCGGCAGATTCAAATAAGTTTCGCGCGAGCCGGCTCGATCCTTAGCCAGGCGTATAAGCTCTCCCGCCAGGTCCGCGCCTACCACCTGTGCGCCGGCCGCGGCTATGGCGCGGGCAAAAAAGCCTTGGCCGCAGGCCACGTCTAAAATTTCCTGGCCCGGACCGGGCCTAAGCAGCCGCAACAGATTCGGCAGAATCACTTTCGCCTGATACGTCTCGCCCTCTTCCTCCAGCAAACTGTCATACCAGCCCGCCACCTTGCCCCAGGAAGTGTTCTGTTTCTTGGCCATACTTTAGATTTAAAAATTAAAAGATTTAATGATTGAAGGATAAGGAGAATGCCAAAATCCAAATTCCCAATTTTAAATCAATTTTCAAAGGTTAAATGTCAAAAGCACTCTTACATCCCGCCTCCCACCTTTCCGGCGGGCAAGTCTCGGCGGGCAGGCTTACATCCCTACATCCCTACATCCCTACATCCCTACATCCCTACATCCCTACATCCCTACATCCCTACATCCCTACATCCCTACATCCCTACATC
>CAZJLL010000059.1:0-4060 GCA_964547145.1 uncultured Candidatus Saccharibacteria bacterium
GGCAGAACAGCCTTTTAAAGTTGAACTGATCGGCGATATTGCAACATTCGGCACCACCCGGGCGGATGAAATTCTTAATCAGGAATCCGCGTCCATAGGGGCCGGAGTTATCCGTCCCGGCAGCGGCGAGGCAAAATTGGACAAGGTGTCCCTCTACAAGACCGGCAAATTCATTGACCTTTGCCGCGGCGGACACGTACAGAACACGTCGCAAATCCATGCTGACGCGTTCAAGCTGGACCGCGTTTCCGGCGCTTATTGGCGCGGCGACCAGAAAAATCCGCAAATGCAGCGGATTTACGGACTGGCTTTTGAAACCAAGGCGGAACTGGACGAATACTTGCGCCTCCAGGCGGAGCTGGCTAAGCGAGATCATCGCACGGTCGGGCCGCGGCTTGGACTGTTCCTGTTCCATGAAATGTCACCCGGCATTCCGTTTTATCTGCCCAAGGGCATGGCGGTGCGCAACGAACTGGAACAGTTCGTCCGGGCCATGTCCTATGGTCCGGGCTACAGCGAAGTGCGGCTGCCGCAGTTGTTTGATTCCGAACTCTGGAAAACTTCCGGGCACTGGGAGCATTACCAGGATGATATGTTTCTGTTGAAAGCCGAACAACGGGATTTTGCCTTAAAGCCGATGAACTGCCCGGGCCACATGCTGCTGTTCAAGCAGGGCCTGTATTCTTACCGGGACCTGCCGGTCCGCTTTGCGGAAATGACCACCCTGTTCCGCAACGAGCTGTCCGGCACGCTCAACGGTCTGACCCGGGTGCGCGGTTTTGCCCAGGACGATTGCCATATCTTCCTGCGGCCGGAGCAGATCAGCGACGAGGTGGCGGAGCTGCTCAAGCGCATTAAAAAGATCTACAAAATTTTCGGCATGGCGGTTGAGGATGTATTCCTGTCCACCCGGCCGGAAAAATCACTCGGTACCGCGGACGAGTGGCAGACTGCCGAGACGGCATTGGGCCAGGCATTGAACAAGGCCGGCTGGAGCTATGAGATTAATCCCGGCGACGGCGCATTCTATGGCCCGAAAATAGACATGAGCATCAAAGACGTGCTGGGCCGCAAGTGGCAGCTGGCCACGATCCAGCTGGATTTCCAGCAGCCCAAGCGGTTTGATTTGTCTTACGTGGATGCGGACGGCAGCCGGAAAACTCCGGTGGTCATCCACCGGGCCCTGATTGGTTCCTTTGAGCGGTTTTTAGGAATCCTGATTGAACACTATGCGGGGGCGTTCCCCTTGTGGCTGGCGCCGGTGCAGGCGGTAATTCTGCCGATTTCCAAGAAGCAGAACACATATGCAAAAAAGATTGCCAAAGATCTGGCAGGGGCGGATAATATCCGCCCGTTACGGCTGGAATTGGATGATCGCGATGAGTCTATCGGCAAGAAAATCCGCGAGGCCGCCATGCAGAAGATTCCCTATCAGCTGATTGTCGGCGAAAAAGAAATGAAAGCCAAAAAGGTGGCTGTGCGCACGCGCGAGGGCAAAGACTTGGGCGCCATGAGCCTGAAAAAATTGGCAGAGAAACTGGCCGGGGAAATCGAGAAGAAAAAATAGGCAAAAAGCAAGAGCGCACAATCGGATGTGCGCTCTTTTTGACTGGCGGCGCAGTCTTCCCTACTGGATTTATCCGGTAAAACGTCCGGTCCCCGTTCTTTTCAAGTAGGCGCGGAACGTTTTTTCGTCGTACATCGCGCCGCAGTTCGAGCAGTGGCACGAGGTATGTTCGACCGTGCGGTATTGCGCCTCGGCTCCGGGCCCGAGGATGGGTTCGCCGGTTTCGGGCCTGAATTCGCGCGAGTAGGCGGTAAAGAGCGTTATCGTTCCTTGGGAACAGGCCGGGCACGGGCCCAGGTCCTGGCGCTTGGAGCGGAGCAACTCCGGCCGCTGGCCAAATTTAAATTTTTTTGCTTCGGCTTCGAGTTTTTTTACAGCCCGTCTGATTTCTTTTTCTTCCACAGCAAACCTCCTTTGTGTTCGCTGTCATTATGGCACAGGCTGCTGGTCGCGCTCAAGTGGGCTTGCATGGCAAGAAAAAATCGCCCTTCGACAATTCCCCCATCCGCCAAATGGCGGAGGCGGATCGGGGCGGGTTTTCTATTGCAAAGATTTTAATGCCAACACTTTCGTCCGGCCGGACGAAAGTGTTGGCATGCCTATTATGCGGTCAAAATCCGCACGCCGTGCTTGGTTACGGCCACGGTATGTTCAAAATGGGCGGAGAGTCCGCCGTCGGCCGTGCGGATGGTCCAGCCGTCATTATCAACCGTCAAATAGTAGTCGTGCTGGCAGAGCATGGGTTCAATGGCTAGGACCATGCCTTCGCGTAAAAGCGCGCCCGTTCCCCTTTTGCCGTAGCAGGGCACGGAAGGGTCTTCGTGGACGGCATAGCCGACGCCGTGGCCGACCAGATCGCGGACCACTGAAAATCCAGCCGCTTCAGCGGTGGACTGGATGGTCCAGCCGATATCGCCGATGCGGGCGCCGGGCCGGACGATTTTCAGCGCGGCAGCCAGGGACTTTTGGGTGGCGTCCATCAGCCGTCCGGCAATATCGGAGACCCGTCCGACACCAACGGTAATAGCGTGGTCGGTATACAGTCCGCGGTACTCCATGCCGATATCCAGGCCGATGATATCGCCGTCCTTTAAGGTCCGGCCCGAGGGAATGCCGTGGACCACTTCGTCGTTGACCGAAGTGCACAGGCCAGCCGGATAAGGGTTGTGTTTTGGGCCGTAGCCCTTGAAACTGGGCCGGCCGCCGATGTCGGTTATGGCCTGCTCGGCAAAATCATTCAGCGCAGCCGTGGAAACTCCCGGCTTAACCAGCGCAGCGGCTTGCAGCAGGATGCCGTGCAGCAGCTTGCCGCCTTCGGCAATCAGAGCGATCTCTTCTTCAGTTTTAACCGGACCCCGGCGGCCGGCGGCAATAGTTTTAGGGCTCATAGCGTTTAAGATGTTCAAGTAACACCCGCCGGGCCTGGACAATGGTGCCCAGCGACGAGATTTTTTTATAGGGGTAAAGCCGTTTGAAGTATGCCACTACCTGTTTGATGTTGGTTTGGTAATAGCGAATTCGGTTTTTCAGCGCCCGGTCATTGTCGTCCGGACGTTTGCTGAATTTGCCGCGGAAATATCCCTTGCGGCTTGTCATGCGGCGGATGGTTTCTTTTAAGGGAATGGACAAATAGATGAACAGGATGCGGTCGCGCCGTTCCGCTTTCAGCCATTTGGCCACCAGCCTGGCCTCGCCCAGCATTTTCGGCGTGCCATTGAACAGTATACCCTGGCTTTTGGGCGTGTCGTGGATTTTGTCGTGCAACAACTGGCGCACCAGCGCGGTCGGCGTCAGTTTGCCCTGGTTCAGCGTCTGGTCCAGGCGATAGCGCCGGCGCAGCACTGGATCGCTTTCCAAATGGCGCAGCTCCCGGCCCATATCCAAATCGTACATGGCGTATTTTTGCGCCAGGTATTGTCCGTGCGTGGCTTTGCCCGCGGCCGGATCGCCCAACAGGATAATGTTTAAAGGCAGCCGCCCTGCGGCGGCGGATTGTTTTTTCACCTTGCTTTATTGGCTAATGTTAAGAACATGGTTGATATCCTGCTCTACCTGGCCGACGGACGGCTGTCCGTTAATCTCAAAGAAGTCGGAATTGGTTTTCAAATAGGCCAGTACCGGCACCGTGTCCTGTTCATACTGCCGCAGCCGGAATTCAATTTTTTCCAGGGTGTCGTCCGCCCGCTTCTCCTTTTCCGCCCGCAGCAGCAGACGGCTGACGGATTCTTCCCGCGGCAGATTGATAAATAGGGTGGCGAAGCGGCTGCGGCCGCTGC
Source organism: uncultured Candidatus Saccharibacteria bacterium (assembly GCA_964547145.1). Classification (GTDB taxonomy): domain Bacteria; phylum Patescibacteriota; class Doudnabacteria; order UBA920; family UBA920; genus PALSA-1336. The sequence goes on from CAZJLL010000059.1 coordinate 3,844, forward strand.
TTTTGAGGTAGTCCAGCAGGAATTCGGCCTGGCCCAGGCGGCGCGGAATACCGTCAAAGATGACGCCCTGGCTCTCGGGCAATTCGCCCAGGCGCAGCTTGACGACTTGATAGAGCTGTTCGTCGGTCAGCAGCACGCCTGCGTCAATCAGCTGTCTGACTTTTTCGCCCAGTGGGGTGGCCGTGGCGGCGACCTGCCTTAAAATGCCGCCCATTTC
>CAZJLL010000060.1:0-14435 GCA_964547145.1 uncultured Candidatus Saccharibacteria bacterium
AAGGCGTCCTGCAGTTCCCGTATTTCGCCGCCGCCGGCCGGCAGTTGGTAGATAAAATTTTCTTTATCAAACAGCTTGCCCGCCCGGATCTTGAACAGATTAATGCAGCCAAATCCCCGCTCCCGGGCCAGGGAGATTACGTCCCAGTCCACCGGCTTGGGCAAAATTACATCCTGCCTTTCTTCCAGCAGCTGCAGGGCTTGCAGCTGATCGCGCAGCCGCGCGGCGGCCTCGAATTTTTTGGCGCGGGCGGCGGCCAGCATCTCCCGCCGCATGGTCCGCAGTGCCCCCTGATGGTTGCCCTGCAAAAATTGGGCAATGGTTTGCAGGTGCCGTTTGTAATCGGCCAGGCTCATTTTGCCGGCACAGACGCCGGGGCAGCGGTGCATATAGTAGTAAAAGCAGGGCCGGCCGCCGGTCTTTTTCGCCGCGCAGTAAGAAAAAATCCGGCGGACCAGATTGAGCGTCTGGCGGATTTTATAGGCGGCCGAATAGGGGCCGAAGTATTTTATCTGCCGGTTTTGCGGATCAAATTTTCGGGCGTAGCCGATTTGCGGAATTTCGGTGGAATAATCAATCGTAATAAAGGCGTAATTTTTGTCATCCTTGAGATCGATGTTGTATTTGGGCGAGTATTGCTTAATCAGCGTATTCTCTAAAAAAGCGCTCTCCAGCTCATTACTGACCACCGTGTAGGCTATGTCTTGGGCCTGCTCAAGCAGATAGGGAATTTGCGGGCGTTCGTCCCGGCCGTGGAGATATTGGCTGACGCGGCTGCGGAGGTTCTTGGCCTTGCCGACATAAATGACCCGGCCGCTACGGTCTAAAAATTGGTAGACACCAGGCTTTTTAGGAATTTGCGGCAGTTTGTTGAGCAGGCTTTGATTCATACTTCCTAATTATAGTGGAAGCCGCGCATTCTCCCAAATTTGACAAGCCGTGACTTTAGGGATTAAATTGCTCATAGTTAAGCAAATTTTAAAGGTCGAAATCAAAAATTAAAATGCAACTGAATATGCCAAACAAAAATCAGAGGGGGTTTACGCTAATTGAGATCCTGGTTGTCATCGGCATGATCGCCATTTTGGCGGCCGTGGTCGTGGTGGCTTTAAATCCTGCCCGGCAGTTCGCCCAAGGCCGCAATAGCCAGCGGTTGAGCAATATTAATGCCATTTTAAACGCCATCGGCCAGCGGATTGCCGACAACAAGGGCGTGCTGGAAGGAGAGTTCGCGGTTGGTACGGATACATTCAATTGTCCGTCGCTCACCGCCGGCACGGATTATCTCATTACCTCGGCAATAGGAACAGACAATGTTGATTTGTCCTGCCTGACGCCGACGTATATCCCCAGCGGCCTGCCGTATGACCCTTCGGCCGGCGGCGCCGGCTGGACAAGCGAAGGCAGCTATAATACGGGCTATCAGGTTTCCGTGGACAGCGGCGGCCGGTTTACGGTCAAGGCGCCGCATGCGGAATTGGCCCAGACTATTGCGGTGACACGATAAATACCGCCGCAATCAAAAACTCCGTCCCTTTTGCCATCCGTCATCCGCCAAACTGCGGAGGAGGAGGCAGATATGGGGCGGAGTTTTATTTTTGAGTTAGCGCTTCTGCAGCTTTAGGAATTTACGTTTGCCGACTTGCAGCAGCAGCGGTTCGGCAGCCAGGCTAACGGGCTGATCCTGAACCGCAACCTTGCCATTGAGCTTGACTCCGCCCTGCTGCAGCAGGCGGCGAGCTTCGGATTTGCTGGCCGCCAGGCCGGTTTGGGCAAGCAGTTCAACCAGCTGATAAGATCCGCCCGGCAGTTTTTGGAGGGGGATTTGGGCGGGTAATTCGCCGTTGCTGAACTGGGCGATAAAGCCGGCTCTGGCTTTGGCTGCGGCAGCCGGGCCATGGTAGAGGGCGGCGATGTTTTCCGCCAGGTGCAGTTTTTGGTCGCGGGGGTTTGGCATGGCAGCAGGCAGCCGCCCGATTTCCTCCAGCGGCAGGCGCGTGGCCAGCAGGAAATATTTGCCGAGTAGTTGGTCGGGCAGGGACATGACCTTGCCGACCATTTCGCCGGCGGAGTCGGTCAGGTTAATGACGTTGCCCCAGGAAGAGGACATTTTGCGTCCGTCCGTGCCTTCCATCAGCGTCATGGTCAGAATATCCTGGGCCGGCTGGCCGTAGGCGGGCTGAATGGTCCGGCCGGCCAGCAGATTGAATTTCTGGTCTGTGCCGCCGATTTCCACGTCGGCCTTAATGGCCACGGAATCGTATCCCTGCATCAGCGGGTAGAGCAGCTCGCGCAGGGAAACGCGCTTGCCGGCCTGAAGCCGTTTGCTGATGAGTTCCCGTGATTCAAATTCGTGCAGGCCGAACAGGTCAGCCAGCTTGCCGATTTCGTGGAAGTTAAGTTTTTTCAGCCAGCTAGAATTATAGCGGGTTTCGGTTTGCTTGGGGTCTAAAATGGTCAGCGCCTGCCGGAAGTAAGTCTTCAGGTTGCGCTTGATCTCCGCTTCCGTAAGCATCGGCCGTTCGGCTTCCTTGTCAGAGGTGTCGCCGATAACACCCGTAAAATCGCCGACGATGAAAATTACTTTGTGGCCGAGCTCCTGGAAGGCGCGCAGTTTCCACAAGACCACGGCCCGGCCCAGGTGGATGTTGGGGCTGGTGGGGTCAATACCCAGCTTGATGCGCAGCGGCCGGCCGGCGAGCAGGCGCTGCCTTAAGTGTTCGGCGTTGATGACTTCGGCCACGCCCCGGGTCAGCAGTTCGTCCACCGCTGCGGGGGAATTTTTCAGTTTGCTCATAAAAAAGATAGAATCAATAGCTTGGTTCATTATAACATTTTCCTCTTTTCCGAAAAATAGCTATAATTCCTGGTGATATGCGCATCTATTCTTACAAGCCGCCGCAAGTCAGTTCTTCCGCCCAGCCGCCGCGCCGCGGAAGCCGACGCTTTCACTTCCATTTCCGCTGGCCGGGCCGCTGGAACTGGAAAAAAATCCTGACTTGGGCGTTCCGCCTGTTCGCTCTGGGCGTGTTTTGCGCCGCCCTGCTATTTTTGTATTATGCCAAGGATTTGCCCGATCCCAATAAACTGCTGCAGCGCAGCGTGCCGGAAAGCACCAAAATTTACGCCCGCGACGGCAGCCTGCTGTACGAGATTCACGGTGAATACAAGCGCACCTTAATCACGCTGGACCAGGTGCCGCCTTACGCCAAAGAAGCGACCATCGCCATTGAGGATAAGGATTTCTACAAGGAGGGAGGCATTTCTTTTACCGGCATCTTCCGTGCGGCCCTGGCCGACCTGATCAGCCTGCGCAAGGCGCAGGGCGCCAGCACCATTACCCAGCAGTTCGTCAAAAATGCAATCCTAAGCGACAACAAATCCTGGGACCGGAAGATTCGCGAGTTGATTTTAGCCGTGGCCATTGATTCCCGCTTCTCCAAAGACCAGATCCTGCAGCTATATCTTAATGAAATCCCTTATGGCCGCAATGCTTACGGCATTGAAGCGGCAAGCGAAACTTATTTTAACAAGCCAGCCAGCCAGCTGGATTTGGCCGAAAGCGCTTACCTGGCTTCGCTAGTGCAGGCGCCGACTTATTACAATCCGGCTGGGCCGCATCGCAGTGATTTGGATGCCCGGAAGAACACGGTGCTGACGCTGATGCAGCAACAGGGTTATATTACCAGCCAGCAGGAACAGGCGGCCAAGGACGAAACCGTCAATTTTTCCGAAATCACCAACGGGATTAAGGCGCCGCATTTTGTCCTCTGGGTGGAAGACTATTTGGCCAACAAGTACGGCGAAAAAACTTTGGAAGAGGGCGGCCTGCAGGTTTATACCACGCTGGACCCCAAGCTGCAGGATATTGCTGAAACCGTGGTGAAGAACGACGTGGACAAGGAAAGCTCCAAATATAACGCCCACAATGCGGCGCTGGTAGCTATTGACCCCAAGACTGGCCAGATTCTGGCCATGGTTGGCAGCAAGGACTACTTTGGCACGCCGGAACCGGCCGGCTGCACCCCCGGCAAGAACTGCTGGTTTGAGCCCAATGTCAATGTGGCGCTGTCGCAGCGCCAGCCAGGTAGCAGCTTCAAGCCTTACGTCTACGGTACGGCATTTAAGAAGGGTTTCAACTATGCGCCGGCGTCCATGTTGATGGACGTAGTCACTGATTTTGGCAGCTATAACGGCAAGGATTACATTCCCCACAACTATAATAACCAGAGCTACGGACCGGTATCCATGCGCAAAGCCATGGCCGGCAGTTTGAACGTGCCGGCGGTCAAGACGCTGGCTTTGGTCGGCGTGGATAACGCCGTGCAGACCGCGCGCGATCTGGGCATTACCAGCCCGCTGCAGGACTGCGGCCTGTCCCTGGTTTTGGGCGGCTGCGAGGTGCGGCTGCTGGACCACGTGGCGTCCTATGCGGCCATTGCCAACGAGGGCGTAAAAAATCCGGAAACGCCTATCCTGAAAGTGCTGGACAAGGATAATAATGTGCTGGAACAATATCAGAGCAAGCCGCAAGCCGTGTTGGATCCCCAGGCAGCTTACGAATTGATCAGTATTATGACGGACAACAGCGCCCGCAGTTTTGTCTTTGGCGCTAATTCGCCGCTGATTCTGCCGGACCGGGCTGTGGCCGCCAAAACCGGCACCACCCAGAACTGGCACGACGGTTGGACGCTGGGCTTTACGCCTTCCCTGGCCGCCGGCGTCTGGGCGGGGAACAATGACGGCACCTTGCTGAAGCAAGGCGCGGACGGCGTGGTGGTGGCTGCGCCTATCTGGCATGATTTTATGCAGCAGGCCCTGGCCGGCACTCCGGCCGAGGACTTCGCCGTACCCTCGGGCATCCAGCAGGTGACGGTGGACGCGGTATCCGGCAAGCTGCCGACTTCGGCTACGCCCGTCACGAAAACCGACGTGTTTGCCGATTATGCCGTGCCGACAGAATATGACAACGTCCACGTCAAGGTGGCTTACGATGCGCTGACCGGACAGCCGGCCACCAGCCTGACGCCGCCCAGCCAAATGAGTTATAAAGTTTTTACCGTTTTTCACAGCGAGATGCCGCAGAATCCCAATTGGGAGAATCCGGTGGAACAGTGGGCGCTCGCCCAGGGCTATGTTTATCCGCCTGATGACGCGATTGTCAGCGGCGATTCAGCAGGCAGCGGCAATAATGGGCCGGGCCCGACAGCTGCCATCTTAAATCCGGCCAGCGGACAGACCATTACCTCCCTGCCCCTCTCGGTTACGGTCAGCGCTTTGGCCGACAGCGGCATTGCCCGCGTGGATTTATCCATTGACGGCGAATTTTATCAGAGCCTGAGCCAGGAGCCGTTTGTTTTTACCGTAAATAAAAAATTGGACGACGGCAGCCATGCGCTGGCCGCTCATGTGGTGGATAAAGCTGGCGCTACTTCGGATACCAGCGTGGACATTACCGTGGATTTGAGTTCTCCTTTAACCCTGACGCAGCCGGCGGCGCAGAGCCTGGTTCAGTTTCCGCTGCTGCTGTCGGCCAACAGCAGCAATCAGTACAGTACGGTTAATTTTTATTATCAGAATGACAAGGGCCAGAGCAAGCTTATCGGCCCGGCTGGCAATGTGGATAATGCCGGCTCAGGCTATCGCTATACGCTGACCTGGCAGGCGCCGCCGCCGGCCGGCGTATACAGCATCTTTGCCCAGAGTAATGACGGCGCAGTGACCAAAAAGGTCAGCATTTCGGTGCCTTAAATCGGAGAAAATTTATGCAGTGGCTGATTATTCTTACTTTTGCCCTGGCGCCCGCTTATGTGCTGCGTTTCCCGCTGGCGCACTTGCCTGCGGATTTGCTCATGGCATGGATAATCCTGGCCTGGCTGCTGTTTGCGGCTTGGCTGCTGCGGACGCGGCAACTGAAGGCATTTGCCGTTTATCTGCGGCAGTTGGACCGGGCTTATGCCGCGGCAGCCGCGGCTTTTTTACTGTCCGGCCTGCTCGGCTTGTTCGTTTACGGCATCAGTCGGGAAAAGCTGGGGCAGTTTTTGGTGCTTTTTTTCCAGCCTATTAGCATGTGGCTGGCGGCTGGCTTTATTTTCCGCCGACAGCCCAAAGCTGCTCCGGCCCTGCTTTGGGCGGTTTATTGGCTGTTGGCCATAGCCGGAATTTATGCCGCGGTTCAATACGTTACTTTGCTGGGCCTGCCTCCAGCTTTTTGGGGTAACAGCGTAGAGCCCAAACGGGCGCTGGCTTTTTTTATCCATCCGAATTTTTATGCGCTGTGGGCAGCGCCGCTGCTGGCTTTGCTGCTGCCTGATTTAGGGGAACGGCTGAAGCGGTTAACTGTCCAAGCAGTCTGTAGACTGGTGCTTTGGCTCTGTGGCGCCCTGGGACTGCTGCTGTCCTTGTCGCGCGCCGGCTGGGCCGGCCTGCTGGCCGGGCTAATAGTTTATTTGGCTGTGGCGGCATCTCCCAAAGTCCGCCAGGCGGCGCTGGTCGGGCTGCTGCTGGCTTTGCTGCTGGTTTTGGCCGTGCCGAATTTGCGCTGGCGGCTGGTTCTGCCTTTATATGGAGAGAAATCAACGGTATCCCGGCTGTCGCTGTGGCGCGACGGCTGGCGCGGCGTTAAGGCTTCTCCCTTCTGGGGTCTGGGCCTGGCCGGCTTTGCCCATGATTACGGCGCGCTGAACACGGACCCAAATTTGGACACTCATAATTTTCCGCACAATATCTTTTTGGATTTTTGGACTGAGACGGGCCTGCCGGGGCTGGTCAGTTTTATTTATTTGGCGTCCTTGTGCCTGTACCGCGGCTTCCGCCGCCGCGCCGCCGCGCCGCTGGCTTTGGCCGCGGCTTTATTTATGCTGGCCCTGCTGATCCAGGGGCAGATTGATAATCCGTATTTTAAGAACGACCTGGCGCTGGTTTTCTGGCTGGTCCTGGCGCTGGCCCTTTAAATTAAAACAGCCGTCCTTTTGTCGTCTGCTTGGCAGACTTTGAGGGATGGCTGTTTGGCTTTTTCGTTTGACTGCTTTTGATTATTGTTTCAGCCGGACAATGATTTTGCGGTGCGGCTCGCGGCCGGTGCTGTAACTTTCCACATTGGGGCAATGTTCCTGCAAGTAGGCATGAACCAGACGGCGCTCGTAGTTGGGCATGGGTTCCAAACCCTGCGGCCGCCCGGTCATTTTGGCCTTATCGGCTGCGGCCTTCGCGGTTTCCTTCAAAAACCATTCCCGCTTGCGCTTGTAGTCGTCCACGTCCAGGCTAAACCATAGCGGCTGCTGGTCGCTCAAGCGCCGGGCCACCAGGGCTTGGGCCAAAACCTGCAGCGCATGCAGGGTGGCTCCCTGCCGGCCTATTAACAGATAGGAATCCGGGCTGCTGATGTTGAAGATCAGGCCTTTGGTTATGCTCTCCTCAAATTCCACTGCCGCCCTGACGCCGCAGCGCTGCAGCAATTCTTCAATCGCCGTTTTGGCCAGCGTAATTTTGTCGTAGTCGGTCATGGATATCGGTTAATTGGCGTTCGCCCCTGATTTTCTAATTATATAGTATTGCTGGGCAACGGCAAAGAGGGTGGTGACAATCCAGTACAGCGGCAGGCCCGCCGGCAGTTTGATGGCGATGTACATGCTGATCAGCGGCAGCAGGTAAGTAGTCTGGAAAGCCAGGGCCTTGGCGGTCGGATCCTGGCCGGGCGTTTTGGACAGCATCATCTTGGATTGCCAGAATTGGACCAGGCCGGCCAGAATGCCCAGGTAGATATTAGGCTTGGACAGATCCAAAAAATGCAAAAAGTATGGGCTCAAGCTGTCGGGGCGGGAGACAAAACTGTACAGGCCCTGCAGCCGGACGCTTAAATCCAGGCTGGCGTTAAGCGCTGAACGCAAAACCTGGTACAGGCCGATAATGATGGGCAGCTGGATAATCAGCGGCAGGCAGGAAGAGAAGGGGTTGATTTTATGTTCCCGGTAAAGTTCCATCATGGCCTTGGCCTGCTCTTCCTGGTTGTCCTTGTGCTTTTCCCGCAGGGCGTTGAGTTTGGGCTGCAGGTCGTTCATGGCCTTTTGGCCCTGCAAGGATTTGTGGAAGCTGGGCGCCAGGATCAGGCGGATGACTACGGTAACAATAATTATAACCAGGCCGATATCATGGCCGGGCAGGACATTGTAAAAAAATACCAGCAGGTTAAGGATGGGGCGGTAGATGATGTCCGTATAAAGAAGGTGAAACATGGAGCGGGTTTTAAGGAATTAAGTCTACCCGGGGGCTGGCCAGGGGATTGCAGCGGCTGACGCGGGCCGCGGCCAGAAAGCCACCCTTAAGCAGGCCGTATTTGGTTATGGCCTGCTTGGCGTATGCGCTGCAGGACGGATAGTGCCGGCAGTAGCCGTAAGGATAGCGGGCCTTTAGCCAGCTGTGGTCGGGCGACAGCAGTTTTTGGTAAATGCTGATGGCCGATACGGCGGCTTGGGCGGGCAGGCGCAGGCCCAGACTAATCAGGCGCTTGAGACGGTTTTTCATAAGGCGTAAGTTTCAGCGGATGGCGGCCAGGGTGGTGTTTAGGGTTTGCAGCAGGCCGGCTTCCGCCTGCTTGGCCGCCGCCGGCTTGTAGCCGATGACGTAATCGCCGGCCGGCAAGTCCGGCAGCCGCCGGCGCAGGAGTTCGCGCGTAATGCGTTTTAAGCGGTTGCGCGCCGTGGCATTTTTAAATACCTTAGTGGAGACGACGACGGTCAGCCTCCGCCCGGCCGGACGGCGCAGGAATTTTACCGTAAAGAAGGGGGTAAAAAAAGTCCGCCCCCGGGCAAAGGTTTGCTGAATGTCTTTGCTTTTGGCAAGGCGGTTGGCTTTTTTTAGCATGGATGTTCGTCTTAAACTGCGGTGAGGCGTTTTCTGCCCTTGGCGCGGCGGTTAGCCAAAATGTTCCTGCCGGTTTTAGTCTGCATGCGCTTGAGAAAACCATGGCGGCGCTTGCGGCGTTTGACTTTCGGCTGGTAGGTGCGTTTCATCGGCTTAAAGATTTTAATAATCTTGAATAATTATAAAGAAAAAATCGCTGCCGGTCAACCTGAGGCACTGCCTTTGCCAGGCGGTAGTTTTAATGTTAAACTTAACGCGCCGGAAAGCGGCCCGCCGCGGCGGCAGTTTGTTTTTTAAGCCTTGGTGGCGGAATTGGCATACGCGCTAGCCTTAGGAGCTAGTTCCCGCAAGGGATTGAGAGTTCAAATCTCTCCCAAGGCACCAAGCCGGGCCGGCCGGCCATAAAAGCACGGAAGTATTGCTGGGCAGCCGGTTTTTGCTTATAATTGAATAACTTAAATCCTAAACTTTATTTTAGAACGCATCCGCATATGGGTAAAATCGTGAAGAACATAATTTTAATCCTGCTCGGCTTTTTGCTGATTACCGGAATTTTTGCCGCATTCAGCAGCGACAATAAGACTAAAACCGTTTCCATTACTGAAATTGTCAATTTGGTGGACCAGCAGAAAGTAGACACCTTGACTATCGGCGACGATTCCGTCACGGCCAAGGTCAAGGACAGTGATACGCAGGAAGCAGCCAAGCTGGGCAGCAATAACTTTTTTGACATTCTCAAGGACAGCGGCGTTTCTTCCGATAAGATCCGCGCCATCAGCAACATTGAGATTACCACCAGCAGTTTCGCCTCCACGCTGACCGGCACCATCCTGCCGATCCTGATTCCGTTCCTGCTCGTGTCGCTGTTTATTTATTTTTTGATGCGGCAAGTCCAGGGGTCTAATAATCGGGCCATGTCTTTCGGCCAGAGTTCCGTGCGTCTTAATGATGAACGCCGGAACCGGGTCAAGTTTGCCGATGTCGCCGGCGCCAAGGAAGCCAAGGAAGAACTGAAAGAAATTGTGGAATTCCTCCGTTTCCCGCAGAAATTTTTGCAGCTGGGCGCCAAAATTCCCAAGGGCGTGCTGCTGCTCGGCAGTCCCGGCGTAGGTAAGACATTGCTGGCGCGCGCCGTAGCCGGTGAAGCCAACGTGCCGTTTTTTCATATCAGCGGCAGCGAATTCGTGGAAATGTTCGTCGGCGTTGGCGCGGCGCGGGTGCGCGATCTGTTCAAGAAGGCCAAAAAGAACGCACCCTGCATAATTTTTATTGATGAAATTGACGCTGTCGGCCGCCAGCGCGGCGCCGGTTTGGGCGGCGGACACGACGAGCGCGAGCAGACTTTAAACCAGATCTTGGTGGAAATGGACGGCTTTGAAACCGATACCAACGTGATTGTCATGGCCGCCACCAACCGGCCGGACGTGCTGGATCCCGCATTGCTCCGCCCCGGCCGCTTTGACCGCCAGGTGGTTCTGGATTTGCCGGACATCAAGGACCGCGAGGAAATTTTGAAAGTCCACGCCAAGAACAAGCCGCTGGCCCATGACGTAAATTTGCGCACCATTGCCGAACGTACGCCGGGATTTTCCGGCGCGGATTTGGCCAATTTGATCAACGAAGCGGCCATTATGACCGCCCGGCTGAACAAGAAGGAAATAGGCAACCATGAGCTGCGCGAGTCCATAGAAAAAATCATGCTCGGGCCCCAGCGCAAAAGCCATATTTTGTCCGCTCATGAAAAAGAGGTTACGGCCTTCCACGAGGGCGGGCACGCGCTGGTGGGCACCGCGCTGCCGTATTCCGACCCCGTGCACAAGGTCTCCATTATTTCCCGCGGCCGCGCCGCCGGCTATACCATGAAGCTGCCGGTGGAAGACCGCCATTTGCACACCAGGCAGAGTTTTTTGGATGAAATCGCCGCGCTGCTCGGCGGGTATGCCGCGGAGAAGCTGGTGTTTGGCGAGCTCACGACCGGCGCGTCGAATGATTTGAAGGTCGCCACCGGCATGGCCCGCCGCCTGATCATGAGCTACGGCATGAGCGAAAGCCTCGGCCCCATCGTATTTGGCGACCAGCACGAAATGGTGTTTCTGGGCCGCGAAATAGCGGAGCAGAAGAATTACAGCGAAGAAGTGGCCAAAAAAATAGACGACGAAGTCAGCAAAATCATGAACGACGGCCTGCAGCGCGCCACGGAAACCCTGGACAAATACCGCAGCTATTTAAATGCCATTGCCGAACGGCTGGTCAGGGACGAAACGCTGGAACAGGAACAGTTCAACGAAATCGTCAAGGACATTATTCCGGCGGAAAAAAAGAAAGTCACGGAATTCCAGGAAATTCCGACGGAAGCCTAATTGTTATGAAAAGCAAACGCACTCGCCGGCATTTCGCATAGGTTGCGTTTGCTTTTTATTTTGCATGCGCCATGATCAATTATTCGCACATCATTAAAGACGCCTGGCATATTACCCTGCGCTACAAGGCGCTGTGGCTGTTCGGGCTGTTCGTGGTGGGCGGCGCCAACGTGAATTTTTTCCGATTGGGGGATTTGCGGCATGCCGCCGGAGCGTGGACCGTGCCCAGCCTGCTGCAGTTTTTGCAGGCGCATCCGGGCGCGCTGGCTTTGGCGAGCATCGGCGTGCTTGCGGTTTCCGCCGTCGGCCTGGTGCTGACCAACTGGTCGCGCATCATGCTGGTGCTGTGCGTGGATGAAATTCTCAAGCGGCGCATGCTGGTTATTGCGGAGCAGCTGCCCAAAAGCCGCGCAGTGCTGCGGCCGGTCATTTCCATGAGCCTGCTGACGTCGGGCCTCATGGTAGTGGCGGGAGCCGCGCTGCTTTTGCCGCCGTTTTTTTGGATAAAAAATCCCGACAACCAGGCGCTGGTGTGGGTGCTGGGCATTGTGCTGCTGCTTATGGTAGCTTTTACGGTGTCGTGCATCAATATTTTCACTTCGTTTTATATTGTCCTGTTCCGGCATCCGCTGGGCAAGGCCCTGAATTTGGGCACGGACCTGTTCGTCAACAAGTGGATGCAGGTGCTCGGGCTGACATTGGTTTTGGGGATTATTTACGGCGTCGGTTTTACGGCGGGCACCGGGCTTATTTATATCATCAAAACCGTCGCGCTTGCGGCGGCGGAGTGGCTGGCGCGCGGCGGCATGGGGGCTTTTGCGCCCGCGGCGCGGATTTTAAGCGTGATGACCGGGCTGGCGCTGTGGCTGTTTGCCGCGGGTTTGAGCGTGTTTTTCAACACCGCCCTGCTCTTGCTGTTTTTCCAGTTCATTGCGCCGGAAAAATTCGAAGAAAAAGAGCGCTCCGTGCTCCTGGCTTCCGAGCCCGCTCGCTAATTTATGCTATCGTGTCCGTCCGACGGACTATCCGGAATCCGGCTGTATAAGCTATTATTCTGGATCCCGGATAATTTTACAGCCCGAAAATTTCCGGGATGACACGAGTTTTAGACTTCAGCCGTTTATTTCTTGACGAAATTGTCGAAAATCGTTAGACTAAAGAGGCTATTTATCGTATTAAGGGCACTTAGCTCAGTTGGTAGAGCGACTCTTTGACGTAGAGTAGGTCAGAGGTTCAATTCCTCTAGTGCCCACCATAAGTAATAAATCCTAAATTCGAAATTCTAAATACTAAACAAATTATAAATCCTGAAATGATCAAACGGGATTTGTTTGGAGTTTCGATAGTAGGATGCGGAAATTATTTTCATGCCTTCTTTAGACAAACCAGAGCTGGAACGAGTGCTTGGCGTTGCCATCAACAATGCCGACTTGTACCTGTCCGCTTTCACCCACCGGTCCTACTTGAACGAGAACCGGGGTTTTGGCCTGCCCCACAACGAACGCCTGGAGTTTTTGGGCGATGCGGTGCTGGAACTGGCCGCCACCGAATATTTGTATACCCACTACAACCACCCCGAAGGGGAACTGACCAACTTCCGTTCGGCGCTGGTGAACTATAAGATGCTTTCCGACATTGCCCGCCGCTTGGGCTTCGAGAAATTCCTGCTCATGTCGCGCGGCGAAGCCAAAGACACCGGCCGGGCGCGGCAGGTCATACTGGCCAACTGCATGGAAGCGGTGCTGGGCGCCATGTACCTGGATGTCGGATACGAACAGACGGCCAAATTCATCGAGAAGGAAGTTTTGGTGGAGCTGCCGAAAATCATTTCCGGCGGCACGTACCTGGACCCCAAGAGCAAGCTGCAGGAGATTGTCCAGGAAAAAATCGGCGTCACTCCCACCTACGGCGTGGTTTCCGAATCCGGCCCGGACCATAATAAGGTTTTTATCGTAGGCGTCTACGTGGGGAATAAGGAGATGGGCCGCGGCCAGGGACCGAGCAAGCAGGAAGCGGAAATCGCGGCGGCGGAAAACGCCCTTGAAAAAAATAATTTTTGACGGCTCAAATTTAAGGATGAAACAAATATACAAATGACTAGAAATCCGCAGGCCATGCTTGAAATAAATGACAAGCTGCTGTTCGGCGAATTAAGCTATGCATTAAATGGCTTGTTGTTTTCCGTGCACAACGAGTTGGGAAGGTTTGCGCGGGAAAAGCAGTATGGTGACTTACTTGAGCAAAAATTTTTGGAGCGCAAAATTCTCTCTCGCAGAGAGATTATAGTCGGCGACAGCGGCAATATAGTTGATTTTATTGTACAGGATTCCATTGTCCTTGAACTAAAAGCGAAACCATTCCTGCTCCATGAAGGTTATGTTCAGATTCAGAGGTATCTGCACGCCTGTGATTTGCGATTAGGGATATTGGTTAATTTTAGAACGAAGTATCTGCAACCGAAAAGGATTTTAAGGACCGAACATTTGTAGACATTTGTAAATTTGTCTTATTTGTATATTTGATATGTTTCTTAAACGCTTAGAAATCCACGGTTTCAAGTCGTTCGCCAGCAAAACCGCTCTTGAATTCGACAAGGGCATTATTGCCATTGTGGGCCCGAACGGCAGCGGCAAGAGCAATGTGGCGGATTCCCTGCGCTGGGTCCTGGGCGAGCAGTCGCCCAAGCTCATGCGCGGCAAGTCCAGCCAGGACGTCATTTTCGCCGGTTCGGACAAAAAGACCCGCCTCGGTTTTGCCGAGGTCATTGCCACGTTCGACAACCGCGACCGCCGCATTCCGGTGGACAGCGCCGAAGTCAGCATCGGCCGGCGCATTGACCGCAGCGGGGAAAGCGAATATCTCATTAACGGCAACAAAGTCCGGCTGCTCGACATTGTGGACTTGGTGCTCAAGAGCAATATTGGCACGTCGCGCTATACGGTCATCGGCCAGGGAACCATTGACCAGATGATCCTGGCCGGTCCGACCGAGGTGAAAAATCTGGTGGACGAAGCCAGCGGCGTCAAAACTTACCATTTAAAGCGCGACAAAACGCTGCGGCGGCTGGAGCAGACAGCGCAGAACCTGATGCGCGCCGAGGACCTGATTGCGGAAATAGAGCCGCGGCTCAAGAGCCTGCGCCGGCAGGCCAAACGCATGGAGGCGCGCGCGGAGCTGGAACAGGAACTGAAGACGCACCAGCGCGAATGGTAC
>CAZJLL010000061.1:0-5635 GCA_964547145.1 uncultured Candidatus Saccharibacteria bacterium
TGCCGCTAAAGTATGACAGCGCCGCCGGCCTGGCCGTCGGCCAGACAGCTCTGCCGGCCGGCAGCGTCAAGTTTCTGGAAAACTTAAAACAGCGGCTGCCGGCCTTAGGCCGGTCGCCGCTGGCCTACTTTGAACTGGCCGATCTATCGCTGCCGGATTTGCAGGCGGTAATGCAAAACGGGCTGATTTTAAAATTTGACTTGAACGCCGACTTAGAGCAAACTTTAAGCAGGCTGACTCTGTTACTGGCGCAATTTTCAGACAGCGACCTGAAAAAAATTTATTATGTGGATATGCGTTTTGCCGAACGGGGCTACGTCTGCAACAAAGGCCAGCCCTGTACCAGCAGCGAGGCCGTGCCCCAGACGGCGTCCTCTACCGCGCCAGCGGGACTTACCCCTTAAAACTTTATGGACAAAAAACCAATAATTATCTCCGTCGGCGGTTCGCTTATTAATCCGGGCGAAGTTGACCTGGTTTTTCTCAAACAATTCCAGCGCCTGATTCTGGCCCGGGTGGAAGCCGGGCAGCGTTTTATTTTGATTGCCGGCGGCGGCCGGCCGGCTCGGGCATACCAGGAGGCCCTGGCCGCTCTCGGGGGCAAAGGACTGGCCGAACTTGACTGGATGGGCATCTATGCCACCCGGCTGAATGCCCAGCTGGCCAGACTGATGTTTGGCCGCAAAGCCCACTCTGCCATAGTGGAAGACCCCAACCGCCGAGTCCCGTTCCGGGAAAAAATCCTGGTCGCCGGCGGCTGGCGGCCCGGCCGCAGCACCGACGACGACGCCGTGCGGCTGGCCAAAATCTACGGCGCCGATACTGTCATCAACTTAAGCAACATTGACTACGTCTACGACAAAGACCCCCGCAAATTTCCCGCAGCGCGCAAAATTGAACGGATGTCCTGGCCCGAGCTCCGCCGCATAGTCGGTTCCAAGTGGGATCCGGGCAAGAACGCGCCGTTTGACCCCACCGCGGCCAAGCTGGCGCAAAAGCTCAAACTGCGGGTGATTATCGCCAATGGCCGGCGCCTGCCGAATTTGAAAAATATCCTGACGGGCCGGCCGTTCCGGGGGACACAAATCTTTTAAGCTCCGCCAACAGATTCGTCCGGCCGGACGAATCTGTTTTGTTATTAAAACCGCCCTTCGACAATCCGCAACCGCCAAACGGCGGAGGAGGATCAGGGCGGTTTTAACCTGTCAATCAAAATAACTCAATTCACTTTATATTCGTCGGCGTAAATAGTTGTGCCGGCATATGGCCGCACGTCCGGATAAGAACGCTCGTCAATCTGCGTCCAATTGCCGGGCAGATCGGGCTTATTGGAGCCGAACGCATAGGTCCACAGCAGCCAGACAGTATCGCCGGGGTGCACGGCAGCCGCAAAATCCGGCAGCAAGTCAGCATTGCTAAGGAGGGCCACGCCTTCCACGTGCGAAATCTGGCTGATGTCGGCGCGGCCGCCGGTATACAGCAGGGGCCCTGCGCCGGCGGGCAGGGGATAATAGGTCAGGGCATAATACTTATAGTTGAAAAATTCATAAGACGTACCCACAAACACCCGGTCGCCCAGCTCCACATTGGAGCCCAAAAAGCGGGCCGCTCCGGCCATACCAGGCTTGTCTTCCACCCCCAGGTCGCGCCAATAATGGACAAAGCCGTAAAAATTGAACAAGCCATAGGCAATCAGCAGTCCCGCGCCCAGCCAGCGGACTCTCAGCTCGGCCAGCCAGACAGCCAGTATGACGGTCAAAAAACTGCTGGCAAACAGAAAATAGCGCTCTTCATAAACGGAAGAGCTGCTGCCTTTGAGGCGGGCCAGCAGCACGAACAGTCCGGCGCCGAGGAACGGCGCCAGCGTGGCCAAAACCACCAGCCATTTTTCAAATTGCTGCGTCCGCCGCAAAAACCGCCAGACAACGAATAAGACAAACAGCGTCAGCACAACCAGCATCTTCTGAGTCAGCGGGTTGCCGTTGTCATGGGCGATGCCCAAAACCATGGTCCACAGCGTGCCGGGAATGCTCCAAATGTCTATCGGCGGAATCCAGTAGCCGGCCTGGACCTGGCGATACTGGAACAAAAATTGCTTCAGCCAGGGCAGGAACAGCAGAATAATCAGCGCATAGCTGCCCAGCAAAGCGGCATATTTTTTATAGGCGGCCCGGTAGTGGTAAATATGATAAACCAGGGCATAAAAACCCAAAGCTGCGGTAGTAAAAAGCAAGTAATAATGAGTCAGGTCGGCTCCGGCAGAGCAAAGCGCGAACCATGCATAATGCCACAGATAGGAGCCAAACAGCTTGCGTTCGGCGGGCAGGTTCGGCATATTCAATTTTAAGTCTTCCAAGTATTGCTTCTGTTCCCGCAGCGCCCGAACAAGGAAATAGGCCGCCAATACGGAAAAAAACGCCCCCATAGTATACATCCTGGCTTCGGTTACGTACTGCAGCTGGAAAGGGTTTACCGCCAGCAAAAACGCCGCCCACAGGGCCGTTTTTTCGCTTTTAAAGGCATATTTGACTAGAAGCCATACCGCCCAGACGCTTAAAACTCCAAACAGCAGGGAAAAGCCGCGCAAAGCAGCCACGGTGTCGCCGAACGCATAGTGCCACAGGCGCAACAAAATGTAATACAGCGGCGGATGCACATCCAGACCCAGCCGGTAAAACATCTCGCCCCAGGGATAGCGAATCAGCAAAGCCGAGAAAGCCTCATCATGCCAAAGGCTGATGGCGGTATAGTCGTATAGCCTTAGCAGCACGGCAAGCACAAGGATCACAATCAGCCAAAAATATTTTTTTAGATAATGCATGTGATTTTGGTGTTAAATTAATCTGCGGTTTGGTAAACAGCCAGTATGGCCTGGCCGAATTTATTGCGCATCTCCAAGGACAAGTGCGCTTCGGGATGATAGGCTTTAAATTTTTTAGTATCGAACATGCTGCTCTGGGTAAAGACAGCCTGCTGTCCTGCCTGCAGCGGCGGCAGCTGCCAGGAGTTCTCCGGATCGACCTGGACATATGGCACGTTGCAAGGCTGGCTGAAGTTTCCTTTCGGGTCCGAGGTTAAATAATCCGTAGTTTGCACGGAATATTTATCCAGCACCAAAAAAGTCGCACTGGCGGTTGAGGCTTGGCCAACGGCCAGAGAGTGGGCGCAGTGTGACACCAAATACTGGCTGACGGGCGTTAAATCGGCACGAAAAGCATAAAAATACTCTGCCGAATTCGCGGCGTAGACAAAATACAAAAAGTAAGTCTGCAGCGGCAGGGCCAGGAAAAAACAGGCGGCCAGCAGCTTAAAACTCCAGTCGACCAGGCGCATGCGCGGCGGCACTAACCGGCTGTCCCGCATCCATTGCGGATCACGGAAATGCTCCAGCGCATAACTCCACAACCTTTTATGCAGCCGAAGCAGCAGCTGCCAAGCCTCATACAGCCCCCAAGCGGCAATAATGAAGGTCGGGGCAATGGCGCCGGCGGAGCGCAAGCCGTGGGGAATGCCTTCGGCTGTGGCCACTTCCGGCAGCAGCATGCCCCAAAACCATCCGGTCAGCAAAAAATACTTCCAATAGCGGGCCCTCTTGGCCGGTGCAAAAAAATACCAAATCCCCAAAAGACTGATAACAATCAGGGCCGCGCCGAAAAACGGACTAAGCAGGGGAGAAAGAAGCGGGTAGCCGGAAATATTTTGCCGCCAGTTTAAGTCGCCGTGGGTGAAAAAACCAGCTACGGCGGTCTTCAGCACCGTCCAAACCACGCTCAAGACAACCGGCAGCGGCGGCTTGCCGGCCAATTGCTGGCCGTCCACCAGATACAGGCTCTGGTTAAATACGCTGACCTGGCCGCTGCGGCCGATAAAATAGTCAAAATTATGATAAAAATAGTCGGCCAACGGGAAAACGACTGCGATAAAAGCCGCTAAAAACAAGACAAATGGCAGCCAGTAGCGCCGAAGCGTCTCGGCCAGGCGGCGCTGCTTGAGCGCGGCCAGCAACGGCCAGGCCAGGATCATAAACAAAATCGGCCCCATAATGCGGAAAGCAATGTAGGTATAAAATCCCAGTGCGAACGTTGCGCCGGCAAGCAGCGACAGCCACAGGCGCGCCTTCAGGCTCCTGGCCTGATAGACACAAAGCAGGGCATACAGAGTCAGCGCACCGAACAGGGGAGTAAGGTTGGCGCGCAGCGCCGTCCGCGACAGCACCACATGCCAGCTGGAAACGGCCATTAAAAAAGCTGCCAGCAGTGCCAAATTGCCGGCGCGGCGTTGGGCCGGCTCATTCTCCTCGCCCGCCGCATCCAGCAAAAACAGCCGGCGGGTAACAAAGAACACCGCCAGGACAGACAGGACGCCGACAAGCGAAGAAACGATATGGAATTGCCACTGGCCTTTGCCCAGCAGCGCAGTACTGGCCCACTCCATATAGAAAAACAGGGCCTCGCGTCCGTTGCCCCGTTCATAAAACGGCTGCAGGTGCCCCTGCTGCATCAAATTGACATCCAAACCATTGGCTGCTTCATCGGGAAACAGCCCGCCGGGCATGCGCACAATCTGATAAAAACGAAAGAAAACCGCCAGCAGGACAATCACCACCAGAAGCACTCTTTGTTTAGTGTTCATAGTTTGGCCGGGGCCGGTTTGCAAAAACTGGAAAAAACTGCTGTTTTTTGGTATAATTTACAGCAGTAACTTAATTCAGCCGTTCTTTTGCCAATAATCGGCCACCGAGATGAATTATAATTGGTTTGATAAAATCCAAGGATTATTTTCGCGGATTTGGTTTCTCTGGACCTTGTGCCTGATTTTTAACATTATAACATTTTTTTTTATTTTGCTCAAAATCCATCCCGGCAGCAGGACTTTGGCTTTGCACTATAACATCCTGGTCGGGGTGGAGTGGTACGGCGCCGGAAGAAATTTATATTTTCTGCCGGCCGTTGCTTTCAGCTTGAGCGTAATTAATTTTGCGCTCTACCGGGCGCTACGTCACAGCGAAAGATTCCTGGCCGAACTGACCGTTGCCGCCAGCCTCGGCGTGCAGCTGGCGGTTCTGGCCGCGGTCTTACTGCTTGGCAAAGTCAACTAAACGCTATGTATCGAAAACGCACCGCCGGGGAACGCTTCTGGGAAATTTTGCCCGGCCTCCAATTCTGGATTGTCTTCTTCGGCAGTATCCTGTTGTCTTATTACCGACCGGTCTGGTCGGCCCTGTTTATTATTTGTTTTGACCTTTACTGGGTTCTGAAGGCGATCAACGTCGCTGCCCACCTGATTGTCGCCTACCAGAAGTTCAAGGTGGTCGTGCGGGTAGACTGGCTTGATTACATCCAAAAGCTAAGCGACATGGACGCTCTGGCCGCAAACCTGGCGGCGCGGGCGGGGATAAAAACCGAAAGCTGGACCGCGCGGAACTTTTTTGCCAGCGAGGCTGTACGCCTGAAAAAATTGGCCGCCGGGGGCAAGAGAGCGGCCCAGTTCCGCGACTATTACCATCTGATTCTTATCCCGTTCATTGATGAAAGTTTTGAGGTGCTGGATTCCACGCTGCAGGCGCTGGCTCAGAGCCGCTATCCCAAGGATCGCATCCTGATTCTTCTGGCCAGCGAAGAGCGCGCCGGTGCGG
>CAZJLL010000062.1:0-29061 GCA_964547145.1 uncultured Candidatus Saccharibacteria bacterium
CGGTAATCAGCTGCGGCGCGACATCGTGACTGTTATTTTTAGTTTTAACAAAGACAGCCGCTCCGGCAATTATGAGAACAAGAACAATGGCGCTGATGATAATTTTCTTTTTCATATTTTGCGAAACAACTTAATAAATAAAACTTTGGCGCAGACAAGAGTCATTTTACCTTTTGTCAAAGCGCCTCATGCTGCGCTCAGACTGGCGGAGAGGGAGGGATTCGAACCCTCGAACCCCTTGCGGGGTTACCGGTTTTCGAGACCAGCGCACTAGACCACTATGCGACCTCTCCAAGCATTTAATTTGAACCTAAAGTGTCAACTAATAAATATTTAAGCCTTTCTCTTCCTTTGCCTGATTTTAAAAATAATTCTTCTCTTAGGGCGTCAGTTTTGCTGGAGAAAGCCTCATAATAAATCAATACCCACGGGACTCCGGTTTTGGTTGACCTTACCTGGCCTTGATTATGTTGAGCAAGTCTTTGTTTTAGGTTTTCGGTAGATCCTTTATATAGCCGGCAAGTTTTTTTGCTATATAAGATGTATACATAATACATATATTTTCCCACTACCAGCCCAAGGCTGGCCGGCCTCTGGCCGGTGCGACCTCTCCACGTCTCAATTTTTTTTGAAATTTGGGGACCCCTTTTTCAGCCAAAATCCAATTTCATTCATCTGATTGGCTGGTATTTATTATAGCCGAAAAAGCAGCTATAATACAAGCATAAATGTAAGCCAATTTAATCTCGGAGCAGCCATGAGCGCCAAAAAAAATATGACAAACAAAACCATCTTAATTAGCGGGGGAGTAACCGGCATCGGCGCGGCTACGGCCCTGCGCTTTCTGGCCGACGGCTGGAACGTGTCGGTCTTTTCCAACGTTAAGGAACATAACCGGGAATTTTTAAGCCTGGCCCGGGCGCGGCGCCTGCAAGGGCGCCTGCTGGCGCTGGCCGCGGACATTACCAAAGAGCGGCAGCTGAAGCAGGTGGTCAGCCGGACCAAAAAGAAATTCAAAACCATTGACGTCCTGTTCAACAATGCCGGCCTGGGCTACTTTACACCCGCGGATAAGGTAGACGTAAAACAATTCGACCGGATGATGGAAATCAACGTCATCGGCATGGCCGACCTGACCAAGCTGGTCCTGCCGGTCATGAAAAAACAAAAAAGCGGCCAGATAATCAATAACGCCTCCGTCGCCGGCAAGATCGGCCATGCCAAAAGCGAATTCTACGCGGCGAGCAAGTCGGCGGTCATGCGCTACAGCGAAGGCCTGCGGGCCGAGGTAGCGCCGCTGGGCGTTAAAGTTTCCGTAATCTATACCAGCACGGTCAAAACCGATTTTTGGAATAAGCGGGAATACGCGCGGCGCAAAAAAGAAAATTGGCACGGCAAAGATCCGGTATTCCTGCTGCCGGACGACCTGGCCGAAACCGTTAAATTTATTACCGGCCAGCCGAAGCGCAGCGTGGTGGAAGAACTGACCATTATGCCATTTGGGGAATAAACCGGATAAACAATCAGCAATGGCAAAAAAAATCCTTATTCTTTATACCGCCATCGGCCAGGGGCACAAAAGCCTGGCCGAAAACATCGGCTGGCGCCTAAGCGCGGCTGGCTACGAGGTTAGGCTGGCAAACGCCCATCAGGTGCAAAGCGGCCGCCTGGTCAGCTTCGCCACCGGGCTATACCGGACGATTGTCAGGTTTGCCCCGTTTATCTGGCGCTGGCTTTACGATACCGGCTGGTTTATCAGCCTGACGCTGCCCTGGCGCACCGCCCTGGCCGCCAGCCACTCGCAAAACATTTTAAACCTGCTGAACGAATACCGGCCGGATCTGGTCATTTCCACCCACACCACGCCTTCGGCGGCGGTCAGCTACTTAAAACGGACGGGTAAATATGCCGGCCGCTTCGCCATTGCTTTCAGCGATTTCCACCTGCACCGCTACTGGCTCTACCAAGGCTGCGATTTATACCTGGCCAATACCGGGGAACAAAAACGGGAAATGACTGCTTTGGGCGTGCCGGCGGAAATCATTGCGGTCTGCGGCATAACCCTAAAACCGCTGCCCCGGCTTGAGCCGCCTGCCCTCCGGCAAAAATTCGGCCTTGGGGCAAATGATAAAGTTGTCCTACTGGCCAGCGGCTCTCAGGGCACCGGCCTGAAGGCGACGGAAATTGCCGCGCTGGCCGCCTTGCCCGGCACCAGCGTCATTGCGGTCTGCGGCAAAAACCAAACCGCTTTTCGCGGCTTAAGCAACCGCTTCCGCACGGCCGCCAATGTAAAAATCCTGGGCTTTTATCCGAACATGGAAGAACTGTATGCCATAGCCGATTTGTTTGTCACCAAACCCGGAGGCATCTCGGTCGCGGAGGCACTGCGCCAGTGCCTGCCCCTGCTAATCACCCATCAACTGCCCGGCCAGGAGCAGCACAACCTGGATTACCTTCTGCCCCGGCGGCTGGTTATGCCTGCAGGGCCAAACTGGCTGAAGCAGGCCCAAAACGAACTGTCCGGCGGCGGCTTTAAGAACGCCTTGCGCCAAAATCCGGCAGTGGGTGAAATCTGCGGCCGGGAAGAAGAATTACTGGCCGCCCTGGCCAAGCTGCTTAAATAAAGGTTCCTCCGCAGCAAGCTGACGGGGTATTAAACCTGTATTAGCTCCTCGGCTCGCTTATCCTTGCAAGCAAGGATAGACTCGCCTACGTCGCTAATAAATAGCGCCAAACTGTTTCATAAATCGGTTTGACGTAAACAGCCTAATCCTTTAATATAAGTTTAAGACTTGAAAATTGCCTCCAAGTTTTGGAAGTGATCTTAACGAAAAACACTTATGGCCAAGAAAGAAAAAACATCATTTTTCGGCAAAATTATGGGGGGGAGCGTGACGGAAGATGTAGTGCCGGTGCAATCTGTTTCACAAATGAGCGAGCCGGAAGAAGAGCAGGAACTGGAAGGAGAAGAGCTGGCGGCGGATGATGAAGCGGTAGAAGAACAGGAAATGGTAATAGAAGAAGAAGTTCCGGAAGCGCCGCGCCAGCCGGCCAAAGAAGCCGGCGGCAACGGCAGCGAAGAATGGCTGAATGACTTTGAGGGGCAGCTGAACATTGACATGTACCAGACCAAAGACAATGTCATCATTAAATCCACCATTGCCGGCGTCCGTCCAGAAGACATTGACATTACGGTCGCCAACGATATGGTTACGATTAAGGGCAGCCGCCGCAAGGAAGAAAATATCGCCGCCGACGACTATTTCTACCAGGAGTGCTACTGGGGCAATTTTTCCCGCAGCGTGATTATTCCGGTGGACATTGACAGCGAAAACATTGAAGCCGACCTCAAGGACGGTATTCTGACTGTAATTATCCCCAAAGCGGCCAAAGCCAAAACGAAAAAAGTCAGAGTCAAGGGATTATAAACAGGCTACAGCCACAAAACCCCGCCCATCCGCCGCAGCCGGCCAGGGAGCGGGGTTTTATCTTGCACCAAAAAATGCTAAAATAAAGCAGCATTAATTTCCACAAAATGGGCCGGTCCAAAAAAGAAAACTCCAGCAAAGAAAGCAAAAACTTCTCCCCGCCAAAACTTAATCTGTCCCAAGAAACCAAGCGCGGCATCGCCGTAATTATCTTTGTCGCCCTGGCCCTGGTCGCCGTGTTGAGCCTGGCCAATCTGGCCGGCAGCCTGGGCGCGCAGCTGCTGAAAATTATGACCGCCCTGTTCGGCGTCATGGCTTATGTCATTCCGCTGATCCTGCTGGCCGTTGCTATCTCGCTATTTAAGCAGGACTTAAGCGTCGTGGAAAAAGACCGCGGCTTTTACTGGCGGGTCTACCTCGGCGCCCTGCTGCTGACCGGCAGCATCGGCGGACTCATCCACATATTTTATCTCAATAATAATGGCAGTGCCTTTGCACTGGCCCAAGCCGGCCAGGGCGGCGGCTATTTAGGCGCCATATTTTCCCAGCCCCTGTTCCGCTTCCTCGGTTTTTGGGCGGGCAGCCTGATTTTAATGGCCCTGATTATCATCGCCATTCTGGTTACTTTTGACGTGCCGCTGAAATCCCTGCTGCCTGGCAAAGGCCAAACGGAGGATGAAACCGGGTCCGCAGCGGAACAGACCCAGCCGCAGCCGCTGAAAATCAACGCCATGGGCAAAGAAGGGTTTGTCGCCGAAAAAATCGTGGACAAAAACAAAAAGTTGGCGGCCGACGGGACGGAAGAGGACGGCGAAGAAATTAAAATCGCCGCAGGCAAAGCCAAGGCCGCGCCTGCGGTTAAGCTGCAAAATGCCGCCGCCAAAAACCCCGGCCTGCAGATTGAAGCTATTACCCTGGAAGACCGCAAAGACTGGAAATTGCCGCAGTTCGACCTGCTGGACGACAACCGCACGGAAGTGGACAGCGGCAACATCGAAGTCAACGTGGCCATTATTAAAAAAACTTTGTCCGATTTCGGCATAGAAGTGGAAATGGGCGAAGTTAATGTCGGCCCCACCGTGACCCAATACACCCTGCGGCCGGCCACGGGCGTAAAACTGTCTCAAATTGCCGGACTGCAAAACGACCTGGCCCTGGCCCTGGCTGCCCACAGCCTGCGCATGGAGCTGCCCATTCCGGGCAAGGCCTTGGTCGGCATTGAAGTGCCGAACAAATCCACAGCCATTGTCCGCCTGCGGGAAGTCATGCACACCAAGGAATTTGTGGATCACAAAAGCAAGCTGGCCCTGGCGCTGGGCCGCGACGTGGCCGGCCACCCCATGATCGTGGACCTGGCCAAAATGCCGCACCTGCTGATTGCCGGCGCCACCGGCACGGGCAAAAGCGTCAGCATAAATAGCCTGTTTATTTCCCTGCTTTACCGCAATACGCCGCAGGACGTAAAATTCATCGTGGTCGACCCCAAGCGGGTGGAACTGAACCTCTACAACGGCATTCCGCACCTGCTCACGCCGGTGGTCACGGAAAACGAAAAAGCGGTCAACGCCCTGAAGTGGGCGGTGGCGGAAATGGACCGGCGCTATAAGCTGCTGTCGGAAGCCGGCAAGCGCAACATCCTGGAATACAACGAATCGGCCGGCCTGTCCATGCCTTATATTGTCATTTTGGTAGACGAATTGGCGGACCTGATGGCCGTTGCCCAGGCCGACGTGGAAGCGGCGATTGTCCGCCTGGCCCAGATGGCCCGGGCCGTGGGCATCCACCTGGTTCTGGCCACGCAGCGGCCCAGCGTGGACATTATTACCGGCCTGATTAAAGCAAACATTACTTCGCGCATAGCTTTTGCCGTCGCCAGCCAGATTGACAGCCGGACCATTCTGGATACCTCCGGCGCCGAAAAACTGCTGGGCAACGGCGATATGCTTTATACCTCGGCGGAATTCAACAAGCCCAAGCGGGTGCAGGGGGCCTACGTCGGGGAAAAGGAAGTCAAAAAAGTGGTGGACTTCTTTAAAACCCAGGTCGGCGCCGTCATTTACAACGAAGAGATCTTGGAAAAGCCCAAAAAAGCCCTGGGCATCCCCGGCCTGGACGGGGAAGCGGGGGAGGGCGATGACGATCCGCTGCTGGCGGAAGCCACGGAAGAAGTGCGCCGGGCGGGCAAAGCATCCGCCAGCCTGCTGCAGCGGCGGCTGCGCATCGGCTATGCCCGGGCTGCCCGGATTTTAGACATCCTGGAACAAAAGGGCATAATCGGGCCGGGCGAAGGGGCCAAGCCCAGAGAAGTATACGGCGTCGTCCCGCCGGAGGAAAAAGCGGAATACGGCATTGAGGACGAGCAGGACCCCGAAGCTTAGCCGCGCCTGTGCTGCAAAACCAAAAAACCAAAACCAATCCCAATGCTCCGCAAACAGCCGGGTCATTGGGATTTTTTGCCCCGGCGCGGCAGTTCGCTTAACGGCCCGTTAACATATGACAAAATTTGAACGAAAAAAAATTCAACTGGAAACCTTAGGCGAATATTTAAAAGCAGTAAGGGACAAACTGGGCCTGGACAAAGACGAGGTAATAAAAAAAACCGGCATCGGCCTAAAATTTTTAACGGCCCTGGAAGCGGGAGAACTTAAGACGCTGCCGGCGGACGTTTATACCTACGGTTTTCTCCGGCAACTGGCCGGTTTGTATGCCATTGATGCAGCGGCGCTGATTGACCAGTATAAAAAAGAGAGAAACATCGCCGAGCAGCTGGCCAAAAACCGCGATAAGTTCGGCCGCAGCTGGCTGAAGCGCTATTTTCCCCGGCTGGTAATTACCCCAAAAATTCTCAGCCTGACTTTGGGCCTGGCTTTCGTGGCCATCTCGGTCGGCTATATTATTTGGCAGGTTTGGTCCATCAACGATACGCCGGCGCTGCAAATCCAGCAGCCGCAAAATAACGCCGTCATTCAGGGTTCTTATCTGCAGATTCAAGGCAAAACCGATCCCGGCATCAGCATCCTAATCAACGAACAGCCAATTTTTGTAGACGGCAACGGCGGATTTCAGGCCCAGCTTGGTTTGAGCCCCGGCCCGCGCGAACTGACCATTACTGCCCGCAACCGCTTCGGCAAAACCCTGACCAAAACCCTGCAAATTACCGGAGTGGCGCCGGCGCCGGCCGGCAGCCCGGCCCAGGTTCAGCTCAAGCTTGATTTTACCGATGCGGTGGCGCTGACGGCCGCCTTGGACGACCAGCCGGCCCAAACTTTCAATTTCAACGCCGGCGACAGCAAAACCTTCACGGCCCAGCAGCAGATATTGCTTTCCACCTCCAATGCCGGTGCCACGCAGGTTACCTTAAACGGGCAAACCCTGGGCCCATTAGGGCGCGCCAAAGAAGCCCTGGCCAACATTCCCTTTTTCGCCCAATCTGGTAATATAAATAACGGCAAACCATAAACACCTAACTTTATATCTATGGCAAAAGCAGCAATCAAGGCGCCCGCAGACAGCGGCAAATGGAAAGCGGTGGAATCCGCTCTGGATCAAATCAAGGACAAGTTCGGCGACGGCAGCATTATGAAGCTATCCGACACCAAAGCTTTGAATGTGGCCGCCGTTCCGACCGGCAGCATCAGCCTGGATCTGGCGCTGGGCGTCGGCGGCATCCCCAAGGGCCGGGTGGTGGAAATCTACGGACCGGAAAGTTCCGGCAAAACCACGCTGACTCTGCATATGATTGCCGAGGTGCAGAAGCGCGGCGGCCTGGCGGCGTTCATTGACGCCGAACACGCCCTGGACCCTGAATATGCCAAGCGCATCGGCGTCAAACTGGAAGACCTGCTGATTTCCCAGCCGGACAACGGCGAACAGGCCCTGGATATCTGTGAGACGCTGGTGCGCAGCAATGGCCTGGATTTGATTGTAATTGACTCGGTGGCAGCCTTGACGCCGCGCAACGAAATTGAAGGAGAGATGGGCGACAGCCACATGGGCCTGCAGGCCCGGCTAATGAGCCAGGCCCTGCGCAAACTGACGGCCATTATCAGCAAAACCCAGACCACCGTGGTGTTCATTAACCAAATTCGAATGAAAATCGGCGTGATGTTCGGCAATCCGGAGACGACCACGGGCGGCAACGCCTTAAAGTTCTATTCCTCGGTCCGCATGGAAGTTAGGCGTATCGCCCAAATTAAGGCGGGAGACAAAATTGTCGGCAACCGGACCAAGGTCAAGATCGTAAAAAACAAGGTAGCGCCGCCGTTCAAGCTGGCGGAATTCGACATTATGTATAACGAGGGGATTTCCGCCGCCGGCGATTTACTGGATACCGGAGTGCTGACAGGCGTTATCGAAAAAAACGGCAATACCTACAGTTTCAAGGAAACCAAGCTGGGGGTAGGTAAGGAAACCGCCAAAACCTTTTTGAAGGAAAATGGAAAAATCTTCAAAGATATAGATAAGGACGTGCGGGAACGGGTCAAAGCCGGCGAGGTGCCGCCGGCCGCCAAAGCCGGCCCTGACGAAGAAGCGGAATAAGACAAAAATTCCCCCGGCCAGCCGGGGGAATTTTTGTCTCCTGGTCTCTGTGTGATAAAATTAAACAGTTATGAATACTTCTCCGCGCTATTGCAGTCTGGATATTGAAACATCAGGGTTTGATCCGCTGGCCAACGAGGTTCTGGAAGTTGGATTTGTGTTTTTTGAAATAGATGACGGCGGTACCCGCATTACCGAAGAATTTACCCAGGTCTTCCGTCCCAGCCGGCCGGTTCCGCCCAACATTTTAGCCCTAACCGGGATCGGCCCGCAGGAACTTGAACAGGCGCCCGATTTTAAAGATTACCGCCAGCAGCTGCAGGACCGGCTGGGAGATGCCGTCATTATCGGCCACAACATAATTTTTGACCTGAATTTTCTGGAGGCGTTCGGCCTAAAATTTTCCGGCCGGCGCATCGATACGCTGGACCTGGTGCAGTTTCTTTTACCTACCCACCACAGCTACAACCTGGAAAATCTCATGCATGCTTTCGGCATCAGCCACAAAGAAGCCCACCGGGCCCTGGCCGACAGCAAAGCAACCTTGAAATTGCTGGAAAAGCTGCTGGCAGTCTTCCAGGCCTTCCCGGCCAAGCTGCAAACAGAAATTAGGCGGCTGCTCCAGCCCTATGCTTTGGAGTGGCGGCCGCTGCTGGACTTCCGCCTGCCGCCGCAGCCTTTTCCCGAACAAAAGGAAATGACCGCCGCACCGGCGGCCGGGGCGCCCATAGCCTTAGCCGGACAAACTATTTATAATTTCAGTCTGGATCAGGATCCGATAACCGCCATTGGCGGCAGCCTCGGCGCAAGCCAATCCAAAACGGCACTAATCCTGCCGAAAGCGCGGCAGGTCCTGGATCTGAAAAAACGCGGCCTGATTGACCAGGCACTGTTTAAAACCGAGGAAACTTTTAGTTCCAAAAAATTCTCTGCTCTAAAAAAAAGGCCGGACCTCACGGAAGAAGAATTGCGCTTCGTCCTTAAAATCCTGGTTTGGCAATACACCAACTGGCAGACGCAAACGGTATTAGATTTAAACACCTCCTTCTTCGGCGGTCAATTTAAAAGCCTAATCACCGGCGGAGAACGGCAAAAAAAAACCGGCCGGCGGCTGGGCTGCGATCTGGGCGCTTTTGTAGAAAATCCCAAACTGTTTGAAGCGGACCGGCAGTTGGTTATTTTCGGCCTAAGCGACTTTGAAAATGCGCTGACCGGGAATTTGGGCACCAAGGCAAGCTGGGGTTATATCAGCTATTTATTAAAGTCCTATTTTAACCCGGAACTGCAGACCGGCCAAGAAGAATTTAAGACCACAGTAGAGACAGGCCTGCAGGCCAGCGACCTCTTTTTCGGCCTGGTCGGAGCGTTGCTGGGCAGCAACCCGCCCAGCTTTCAATATGTAAAAATCCTCCCGGAAACAACGGCTGAACCGCGCTATCAAAAAATCAAAGCAGCCAAAGAAAATTTCGCCGCCAAGCTGGCTGAGTTGAACCAGCAGCTCAACTCCCAGGCCATCACAGAATTTCTGGCGAACCTGGACGACTTCTTTAAGGTTGAGGAAAACCGCATTAAATGGATTGAACTGGCCGAAGGACGCTGTATTTTCTGGAGCATGCCGATAGAAATAAAAGATCTGGTAAAAAAACTGCTTGGCCGCTACGACCGTACGGCTTTCGCGGACAATCTCGGCCCCCAAACCCTGCCCGGTTTTTTTGCCGAGCGGTTAGGCCTGCAAAACTACCGGATTACTAATGTCGGCAACGAACAGAAACGCGCCACCGGACAGGGGGAATTATTTACCAGGCCCGGCAGTGAAACACTCCCCGCTGTTGTTTATCACTGCCTGCCGGAAACCGCCCAGGCCGAAAAACTGTTCGAACTCGTCAGTCCGGCCTCCGCCTGGCCGGCTGCCGTGCTGTTTCCAAGTCCGCTGCTGGCTAGGAAATTCCATGAAACCTACTACGCAGATTTGCGCCAAAAAGTCTCCCTGCTAGTCCAAAACAGCTCCGGCGGCGGCAATAAAATCTTCCGTAATTTCCTGATTAACCCCCAAAGCCTGCTGCTGGCCACAGACAAATTCGTATTAAGACAGCTGGCAGGCAACAACCAACTGGAACCCGTTCATCGTCTGCCCGTAAAAACCCTGATTCTATGCCGGCTGCCGTTTGAACAGTTTACCCATCCTTACCAGGAAGCACTGGCCCAGTCTTTTGCTAATTCCTTTCTGGATTATTCGCTGCCCAAAGCGCTGTTTAACTTTCATCAGCTGCTGGACTTTTTTTACTCTCCCATGCTGGAACAAGTCTTTATTATCGACCCTAAATTAAACAAAGATTACGCCAAAATCTTTAAAGAATACTGGAAATTCCTGCCAGGAGCGCAGCCGGCTTGAGTTTTTTACAGTTTATCCACAACTTATACCTCAACATAAAATGGTAAAAAACTTAATTTTTTTGCCTTAACAGCCTAAAAATTTCTTTTAAATAAGCATATTTTATTAGACAAACATGCCTGATAGTTGACAGGGAAACTTAAGCCTGTTATGATAAATATACGATAAAGCTGTGGACAAAGTCAGAAACAAAAGGCTCCTTAAAAATTTAAAGCTGCACTAAGGGAAACTGCCCTGAAAACCAGGTTTTGAGAGCAATTTCCCTTTAGACTTCTCGTCATAGCCTGCCCAATCCAGGCTGTTTGAAAAACAAAAACAAAAAATGTAGATTATTTGTTCACCCCGAGCAAGTAATAGATTATATTCAAAATTAAATATAATCCTTGTTAGGTGTTAATTCACCAGAAGAGAAGTTTAAAGTGCAGTTTGAAACCAGATTGGAGTTCAAGCGCTTCTCCCGGTCGTTGCATCGGGAAGGCCTGAAATGAACAGCGTGTTGCCCGCTGCTCAAGGTTTAGGACTCAAACAGTTTGAGTCCTGCAACTTGAGCGGTGCGTAACCGATTCATTCGGGTTATAGCGCCTCGCGTGGGCATTTATTTATTTTAAAGGCCCCTAACCGGGGCGCTTTTTTTATTGTCCAAATTCGGACAATCAATTATAATACCCCTGCCGAACAATTAACTTAAGCTAAATATGCTTTCTCAAACTTTTATTGCCGAGATGAAAAAACTGCTGCTGGCGGAGAAGGAAAAACTGGAAGGGGATCTGGCCGGACTGCAACAGCATGAAGAGCTGGGCGAAGATTTGGATTCCAGCGTCCAGGAAATTGAGAACGACGAAGCCAGCCAGGATATGATAGCCGATATTCAAGGCGAACTGGCCAAAGTCAACAAGGCCCTGAGCAAAATCGATGCCGGCACATACGGCAGCGATGACCAGGGCCAGCCTTTAAGCGAACAGCGCCTGCGCGCTCTTCCCTGGGCCGATAAAGCCGCCTAACTCAAGGAACATGCCGGAAGCCAAGGATTTGCCAGAAAAAAAAGAAAGTGATCCAAAAGGTTCTTTCTTTTTTTTAATTTTTGTTTTTTTGACCGCCGTCTTACTTGACCAGCTAACCAAATTCATGTTTTTCCGCGCCAGCAGCGGTTTTGCTAACGCCGCCTTTGCTTTCAGCCTGCCTCTTCCTTCCTGGCTGATGTATACCACCTATTTTATCGTCCTGGCAGCGATAATCGCCTATTGTCTGCGGCGCTGGCCACGGCTGGACCTGGCAGCGCGCCTGGCCTGGACGCTGGTTTTTGCAGGCGCCATTTCCAATATCGCCGAACGTTTGGCGCTAGGCTATGTGCGTGATTTTATTTTTCTGTTCAGCGGCGTATTCAATTTGGCTGACTTTTTTATTCTGCTCGGCATAATTTTATTATTATGGAGCCCTCGCCGCGCCGGCCATGATCTCTAAAATTTTTAGCGCCGCAGTTATCGGCCTGGACGCCGAGCTGATTGAAACCGAAGCGGACGTGACCAACGGCCTGCCCGCTACAGTAGTGGTCGGCCTGCCGGATACCGCCGTGCAGGAAAGCCGGGAAAGAGTAAAAACCGCAATCAAAAATTCCGGCTGCAACTATCCGCAAACCCGAGTTTCCGTCAATCTGGCACCGGCCGACGTGCCCAAGCTGGGCACGCACTTCGACCTATCCATTGCCTTGGCCATTCTGGCCGCTTCCGAACAAGTCAGCCTGGATACGGCGCAAAAATTATTTTTAGGGGAACTGTCTTTGGACGGCCAGCTGCGCGCCGTATCGGGAGCGCTGGCTGTCGCCCTGCGGGCTGCGGCGGCCGGATTGAAAGAAATGTTCGTGCCCCGGGCCAACGCCCGGGAGGCCGCTTTGGTCGCCGGACTCGCCATTTACCCGACGGACAGCTTAAAACAGCTGCTAGCTCATTTGCAAAATGTCCAAAAATTGCCAGTCCAGGAACCGGTCCGGCCGGAGCAGATTCTGAAAAACGCGGCGCCGGCCCTGGACATGAAAGACGTAGCCGGACAGGAACTGGCCAAGCGAGCGTTGGAAATTGCAGCGGCCGGGGGCCATAACATTTTACTCTCCGGCCCGCCCGGCAGCGGCAAAACACTGCTGGCCCGCGCCATGGCCGGCATCCTGCCGGACCTGTCGCTGGAGGAATCCCTGGAACTGACCAAAATATACAGTATTGCGGGCAAGTTGAATAACGGTCTTATCACCAGCCGTCCAGTCCGCAGCCCGCATCACACAACCTCCAACGTCGCCCTGGTGGGCGGAGGCGCCAGCCCGCGGCCGGGGGAAATCACATTGGCGCACCGAGGCATCCTATTTTTGGATGAATTCCCGGAGTTCCCCCGCAATGTACTGGAATCCATGCGCCAGCCGCTGGAAGACGGAGTAGTGACCGTATCCCGGGCATCAGGCACTTTTACCTTCCCTGCCAAATTCACCCTGGTCGCGGCCCAAAACCCCTGCCCCTGCGGCTACTTCGGCGACCCGAACAAAAACTGCATTTGCACGCCCGGACAAATTTTTAAATACCAAAAAAAGATTTCCGGCCCGCTGCTTGACCGCATTGACCTGCACGTCCAGGTGCCGCGCCTGCCTTATGAAAAAATGACCGGCGCAGCCGGGGCGGAAACTTCGGCCGTCATCAAGCAGCGCGTGCAGGCAGCCCGCCGCCGGCAGCAGGAACGCTTCGGCAGCAGCCGGATCAACGGCGAAATGGGGCTTGTGGAAATAAAAAACTTCTGCCGTCTGGGACCGGCCGAGGACAGTTTGCTTAAAGCCGCCATGCGACAATTCAATTTTTCCGGCCGGAGCCTGCACCGCATCCTTAAAGTCGCCCGAACCATTGCCGATCTGGCCGGCGCGAAAGATATTGCCGGCAGCCATCTGGCGGAAGCGCTGCAATACCGCCCTCACGCCGAATAACAGTGGCCAGGGCGTAAAAAACATACTATAATTAATTCATATGCAAAAGATTATCCGCAAAGCCGTCATCCCCGCCGCGGGCTACGGCACCAGGTTTTTGCCCGCCACCAAAGCGCAGCCCAAGGAAATGCTGCCCATCGTGGACAAACCCATCATCCAATATGTAGTAGAGGATGCTGTCTCGGCCGGCATCGAAGACATTATTATCGTTACCGGCTGGTCCAAGCGCAGTATTGAAGATCATTTTGATTATCCGTTTGAGCTGGAAAAACGCCTGGAGGAATCGGGCAAATATGAAGCGCTGGAAGAAATCCGGCGCATTGCCAACCTCGCCAACTTTTATTATGTCCGGCAGCGCGGCCCCCTGGGCAATGCCACGCCGATCCTGAACGCGAAAAAATTCGTTGGCAACGAGCCGTTCTTGGTGCTTTGGGGCGACGATTTCATTGATGCGCAGCCCAGCCGCTGCCAGCAGCTGGTGGATGCCTATGCCCGCCACGGCGGCAGCGCGATTTTGGGCAGCCTGAAAATGAACCGCCCGGAAGATTATAAGCGTTATGGCTATGCCACAGGCAGGGAAATTGACAGCGGGGTCCTGAAAATTGACGGCGTTGTCGAAAAGCCGGGTCCGGGCATGATCAATTCCGACTACGCAGTCATATCCGGCAGCCTATACGGACCGGAGATTTTTGACGCAATTGAAGAAGCCCAGCGCCGCCTGGAAGCAGAAAATACGCCGCGGGAACTGGTCTATATCGACGCCGTCAAAATCCTGCTGGAGCAGCGCCAGGACTGCTATGCCGTAGAAATCAAAAACGGCCGCTACCATGACTGCGGCAGCAAGCTGGAATATCTCAAAACCGTGGTGGAATACGGCTTAAAACACGAAGAACTGAAGGACGAGTTCGCAAAATACATAAACAGCCTCAAAAAATAAACCGGCGCACATGCAAAACAAAACCAAATTTTTTGCAAAAAAACTCCTGGCAGCTTTAATCGGCTTAAGCTTCCTGGCGGCCGGCTGCGGCGGCGGCCAGCAGGCCGGCACCAAGTCCATTGTGCTTAATTTTTGGGACCCGTTTGAAACTAGTGACAATTTTCAGGCTTTGTTTGCCGCTTACCAAAAACTCCACCCCAATGTTCGGATAGTCTACACCAAAAAAGACATCACCAGCTATAGCCAGGATCTGCTGGACGCTCTGGCGGCCGGCAACGGGCCGGATATTTTTTCCATCAACAACAATTGGCTGCCTCAATATATGGACAAAGTTGTGGCGGCGCCGACCAGCACCCCCACTTTTAAATCCTACCAAGATAGCTTTGTCGACGTGGCCGCCAGTGATTTTACCGTCAACCAAAAAATCTACGGCGTCCCCCTGTATGTTGACTCGCTGGGCCTGTATTACAACAAAGATATTTTAGGGAGCGCCGGCATTGCCACGCCGCCGAAAACCTGGCAAGAGCTGGCCCAGGACGTGCAGAAGATCAAGCGTTCCGACAGTACCGGCTACTTTACTCTCAGCGGACTAGCCGCCGGCACCAACAGCAACGTCAACCGCGCGGTGGATATTTTATATTTGATGATGCTGCAAAAAGGCGCCGTGCCTTATTCCAGCGATCATACGCGGCCAACCTTTGCCGACAGCCAAACCCAGAACGGCAACAACAGCAGCCCGGGCCTGGATGCCCTAAATTTTTACACTTCGTTCGCTAACCCTGCCAGCCTGAATTATAACTGGAATTCGCGCAGCGATTATTCCATTGACGCCTTTGCCAACGGCCGGGCCGCTTTCCTTTACAGCTATGCCTATACGGCCGCCAGCCTGAAGCAAAAAAACCCCAACCTGAATTTCGACGTGGCGCCCGTGCCCCAGCCTGACCTAAATGCGCCGGCGGTCAATTTTGCCAATTATTGGGGCGAGGTGGTGTCCAAACAGAGCAAAAATGCAGCCGCGGCCTGGGACTTTCTGAATTTTCTCACCAGCAAGGATTCCCTGGACAAATACTACGCCAAAGACAAGCAGCCTGCTTCGCGGCGCGACTTGATCGCCCTACAAATTAATGATCCCGACATCGGGGAATTTGCCAACGCCAACCTCACGGCCAAATCGTTTTACAAGCCCGACCAGCAAAAGATGGATGATATTTTCGGCCGGCTGATAGACAATGTTATTTTAAACGGCGTGCCGGCCCAGCAGGCCCTAAGCCAGGCCCAAGCCCAGGCCGCAGCCCTAAGCAGCAACTAAGCCCGCAAAAAGTTTCGTTATTTTGCGCATTTATGGTATAGTTAAGCTGTCTGTAATGAATAAAACGAAACAAAAATTTTTCTTTTTTGCCGGAGTATTGGCACTGCTGGCGTTCAGCTACTTCAGCACCCCTCTGTCGTCCCAGGCCCGCGGACTGGTCCCTTGCGGCGGCTACACCGCTACCGGCGCCGCCCAGCCGCCCTGCACGGTCAGCGACCTGTTTCTGCTGGTTGCAGTGGTAACTAACTGGCTGATTTCCGTAGCAGGCCTCTATGCCGTATTTCAGATTGTCGGCGCCGGTTTTTGGCTCACCACCACCATGGGAAACGAGGAAAGCATCACCAAATGGAAAAAGGCTTTAACCGAGGCAGTAGTGGGCTTTGTCTTTGTTATGATTGCTTTTATTTTGGTTAATACCGCCGTCAACTATATTCTACTGGGCGGCGATCCCAACAAAATGATAGACATTACCAAACCGCTATGCTTCTTAAACCCCGGCGCCAGCGGCTGTACGAAAGGCAATTAAAAATATGAACAAGTTTCGTCTATTTTTCGCTATTTGTTTAGAAGTTACAGCGTTAGCAGCGCTGCTGATCCCAATCACACCCACCGCGTTGGCCGGGATATATGATTGCAGCGCACACATAACTTTTGATGTCAACCCAAAACAAATTACCGATACCCAGGCTGCAACAATTTCCGGATCAATCACTTTAACCGTACCTGACGGCAACAGTTGCACAATACCTGGGACGAATAGCAGAATGTCGCAATTAATTTTGAGTGTCTTTGATCAAACCAGCTCGCAAGAACTATTTTATGTAAACGGTTTTACATTTCACCCAGGCACGTCTACTCAATACAGCTGGTCGATTGATCCAAGACAAATTGGCGCGGCACAGCTTAAACAGTCACAACTTACTTCAGCCAAATCACTTAGCGTTGTCGGCATAGTAAAAATTTCCAACGACGGTAGTAATTGGTATCAACTTACGGCATCTAGTCCAGTTCCCGTACAAGTTAATGTTACCAACCAACAAACTTCTCAACAGCAGACCACCAGCCAAAACAACAGCGCCACCACTCTTTATAATCCGGTCAGCGGGGTCAACAGCTTAACTGACCTGCTGCTGCAGATAATGAAAGGATTCCTCGCCATTGTCGCCGTCTGGGCCGTGGCTTTCATTGTTATTGGCGGCTTTCGCATGGTGATTACCCAGGGTAATGAGGAAGCAATCGGCGCAGCCAAAAAAACCATCACCTGGGCCATTTTGGGCCTGGTAGTCGCCCTGTTGTCTTTTTCCATCATTGCCATTGTCCAAAACTTGATCGGCGTGGACATCCAGCCTGTGAGCACCAGCCTGATTAAGACCATTAACAAACCGCTGTAACAAATGCCCGGCAAAGTTAAATTAGAAAATCTGCTAAAATCCGCTGCCGTGGCCTTGACCCTGGCGCCCTGGCGGGCGCTGGCCGCCACCCAGGACACAGCCACGCGATGCACTAACTTCAAAAGCCAGTTTAAGGGTATATTTGATTGGGTGCCGAATGATTATTGCACCGCCAGCGGCCTCGCGCTTTATGTTACCAAGATTATTCTTACCCTATCCGGCACGGTAACAATTATCTTTTTGATGCTGGGCGGTTTTTGGTACCTGACGTCGGCCGGCAACGAGGAGCAGGCGGAAAAAGGCAGAAGCATTATTACCAATTCCATTATCGGCCTGATCGTGGTAATGCTGGCTTACACTATCGTAGCTATAGTTTCCAATACTGTAACCAAGGGCAGCTGAATTTTACCAGCCCATTAATTTATGGTATAATAATTGAAATTAATGTTCTGTAACCCGAGAGGGGGTGAACGGTTTGAAACAAATTGTCAAAAAACTCAATTTCCTGAAAATTGCCGAAGTTATTCTGGCCAGCGTGCTTATTTTTTCTCCACTGCTGGTTAACGCCCAGTTAAGCAACACTTTCCAGTGCGATCCGTCCAGCGGACTTAACTGCAGTGCCGGCACCAACGTCAACAGCCTAATCCACACCGTCATTAATTGGCTGCTTGGTATTGCCTTCGGTATCGCAGTACTGTTCCTCATTATCGGCGGCTTTTGGTACATCACCTCTGCCGGCAACGAAGAAACCGCAGAAAAAGGCAAAGGCACGGCGATTAATGCCATT
Organism: uncultured Candidatus Saccharibacteria bacterium; assembly: GCA_964547145.1. GTDB lineage: Bacteria > Patescibacteriota > Doudnabacteria > UBA920 > UBA920 > PALSA-1336. Next base: position 17,740 of record CAZJLL010000062.1, read on the forward strand.
ATCGGTATTATCATCATCATTTTGTCCTACGTTATCATCAACGTGGTTTCCAATTTGGTCTCTAGCTCCAGCAGTACGGCACCTTAAGTTCAAAAAAGACCCCAAACCTTGGTTTGGGGTCAAATCCAAAGGCAAACCCCAAATGTGCCTTTGGATTTGTAAAAAAACTATATGAAAAAACTCTTTGGGTTTTTGGCAAAAAACACACCTCTACTGGCTTTATTGCTGGCGCCAGCCTATGCAGCGGCACAAAATAATGCGGTACAAGGCGGCCTGCAAACCTCCGGCCTGCAAAGCCTATTTGGCTATAGCGGCACCGGCCTAAGCGGCTCGCAAAACCTGGTCCAGTTTATTGGCAGTATAATTAATCTGCTGCTGACTTTTGCCGGCGCCATAGCCATAGTTTTTGTCATTATAGGCGGTTACTGGTACATTACCTCAGGCGGCAACGAGGAGCAGGCGGAAAAGGGACAAAAGACCCTGACCAACGCCATCATCGGTGTGGTGGTGGTTATTTTGTCTTATGTAATAATTAACGTGATAGTCAACCTGGTCAGCAGCAGCAACAGCTATGGCTACTAAAGTTGCAGGTCCTATTCTGATCAAAACAGGCGCTATTATTAGCGCCTTGCTGTTAATTTTTAGCTTTACCATCACAGCCAAAGCTGACCCTATACTTTGCAGCATTGTCGGATATACCGGACAGCAGTGCTGTGACTATAATTCAAGCGACCCGGTATGTATAAGTTATAAAAACCCACAAAATAGCTCCTCTGGCAGCTTAATTACCCCGCCGGACATAAACGTCAACAATTCCAATGTTGACAGCATCACGCCGCCGCAAACCATCCAAAATCAGACCAACAACGCCAACAACCTGCAGCCTAATTCCTCCTGGTGCAATAACGACCCCAATCTAGTTTATTCCAATGGCGTCTGCCTGCCGGCCAACAACCCGTTTCCAACCACCGGCATCGCCTCCAGCAACAGTATTTCCAGCTTACTAATAAAAATTATCCAGCTCCTATTAACTCTGGCCGGCATTATTGCCGTGGTCATCCTGGTTGTTGGCGGTTATTGGTACATTACCTCCGCCGGCAACGAGGAGCAGGCGGAAAAAGGGCAAAAAGCAATTACCAACGCCATTATCGGACTGGTGGTGATAATGCTGGCCTATGCCATTGTCACCATAATTTCACAAACAGTCATCTCCACCCAGTACACCTAGGCAAAACGGTAAAATCATCCTTAAAACCTCCGGCCAAACCGGAGGTTTTTAAAAACACAATTTATCCACATTATATTAACAGGTTAAAACTTTTTATTCTTATTCTTGCGCTTTTTAGCAGGTTTACATGTTGATAACTCCCTGATAAAATTTAATCTTAGAGAGCAATAAACATTCAACCGAAACAAATTTCCGCCCACCATGAACAACCAACAGCTTTGGCAGGCCATCTTAGGCAACATGGAAGTATCTCTAAGCAAGGCCAATTTTAACACCTGGTTTAAAAACACTTCTATTTTAGAGCGGGGAGAAGACCAAATTACCATCAGCGTACCAAGCGCCTTTAACCGCGACTGGATAGCGGCAAAATACCAACAGGAGATACTAAGAGCCCTCAAGTCCATTGCGCCGGAAATTAAAGAAATCAAATATCGGGTAGGCACTGCTCCAGCCGCAGCCACCAACAACACCCAAGCCAAAACAGTGCACGAACAGGCTGCGGCTGGCCCAAACAGCCATAATTTTTCCGGCCTGAACCCCAAGTACACTTTTGAGACATTTATTATCGGAAAAAATAACGAACTGGCCCACGCCGCCAGTTTGGCCGTGGCCAAAAATCCGGGTACGCAATACAACCCGCTGTTTATTTATGGCGGGGTTGGTTTGGGTAAAACCCACCTAATGCATGCTGCGGGCCATCGCCTGCTGCAGAATAGTCCAAAAGCAAAAATCCTTTACGTTACCAGTGAAAAATTCGCCAGTAATTATGTTTCCGCCATCGCCCAAAAACGCATGGAGGAATTTAAGAAAGAATACCGCGACGTAGACGCCCTGCTAATCGACGATATTCAGTTTATGGCGGGCAAGGAAGGGTTTCAGGAAGAATTCTTCCATACCTTCAATGAGTTGCGGGACAAAGGCAAACAGATAATCATCACTTCCGACCGGCCACCCAAAGAAATCCCCGCCATTGAACAAAGGCTTGTTTCCCGTTTTGAATGGGGGATGATTGCAGATATCCAGGCGCCGGACTTGGAAACCCGCATGGCTATTCTGCGGACTAAAATGGAAAAAAAGGGGGTCCGGCTGGACGAAGACGTCCTGTTTTATATTGCAGAAAACGTCATCAACAACATCCGCGAACTGGAAGGAGCACTAAACAGGCTAGCCGTCTACCAGCAAATGGAAAATCGCGGACTGGTGCTGGACCAGGCCAAAACAATTTTAAGCAACATTATCGGGGTAAAAAAACGCGTTACCTCAGCTAAAAAAATCGCTGAATCGGTGGCCGAATTCTACAATATCAACATGGAGGATCTAACAAAACAGTCCCGAAAAAAAGAATTTGTTAAACCAAGACAGATTGCCATGTTCCTAATCAGGAAAGAGTTAGACAGTTCTTTCCCCTCTATTGGAGAATTTTTCGGCGGCAGGGACCACACCACAGTCATGCACGCCGTAGAAAAAGTGGAAAAGCTTATTTCCGACAAGCCGCCATTCAAACAAGAAGTGGATCTGATTATGGATAAACTGTTTATGTAATATGGAAAAGTTGGTTGTCGCGGCCCGGTTTTGGCAGGCAAAGCAAAACCAACCCTTCCTACTCCACAATTTATTATGCCGGTTATACCCACAAAAAATCCGGGAAATACAATTTTTTCCCAACAATATAACTCAATCCACTTTTCAACCACCCTTATTAATAAAACAAGTTAAATAAATTAAAATATGATTTATGAAAATAACCTGTACGCAAGAAAATCTTAAAAGCGGCTTGGTTACGGTTGGTAAAATAATTTCTTCTTCCAACACCCTACCGATACTGGCGAATATTTTACTTAAAACCGAGAACGGTTCTTTGGTTATTTCCTCCACCAACCTGGAAATTGCTATTACAACCCAGGTTAGGTGCCGGGTGGAAGAGGAGGGGTTGGTAACCGTCTCCAGTAAAACCTTTAATGAATTAATTGGTAACCTGCCCAATAAAAACATTACCCTGCAAACCGAGCAAAACAGCTTAAAAATCGAGGCGGAAAACTACCACACAGCCATAAAAACCTTGCCGGCCGAGGAGTTTCCTATTATTCCGGAAGTGGATAATGGGGTAAGGGATTCCATTGACTGCCAGAAACTGAAAAACTCTTTGGATCAGGTGGTGTTTGCGGCCTCTAATAACCAGACACAGCAGGAAATAACCGGAATTTTGTTCTCCAACAACGGTTCCGGCCTAACCCTGGTGGCAACCGATCGCTATCGCCTGGCGGAGAAAAAGATGGTGGATGGGGTAAAGAACTTGGAATATCAGGCTATTATCCCTCAACGGACCTTAAACGAACTTTCCCGGATTATCGGCCAGCAAAAAGGGGTTGTTGATTTGGTGGTTAATGAGACCCAGGTCTCCTTATCCCTGAACGATACTAAAATCGTCAGCCGGCTGGTAGATGGAGAATATCCTGATTATAAACAGATTATTCCAACCACCTTTCCGATAAACGCTAAAGTGGAAAGACAGGCTTTTGTCGGTGCCCTGCGCACCGCCGGGGTGTTCAGTCAGAGTAATAGTGTCCGGTTGGTGTTTTCCTGTACAAAGGGGTGTGTGCTGCTCTCGGCGGAATCGCCGGACTTGGGTAAAAGCGAAGTGGAACTTCCGGCGGATATGTCCGGCGGGGAAGAAGTGGGGGTAATTTTAAACTTTCATTATCTACTGGACTGCTTAAGCTGTATTACGGAGGAAAGGGTGGAATTAAAAGTAATTGGCGACAGTTCGCCTATTCTGGTTGTGCCGGAAAACTCCCAGGACTACACTTATCTGGTTATGCCGATTAAGTCTTAATATTAACCGCAGTGAAAGGGTTGTGATGAGGATAAAAAAAATCGAGATTAAGAACTTCCGCAACTATCCCAGCTTGAATATTGATATTACCAGCGATGTGGTGGTGTTGAGCGGGCCGAATGCTGTAGGGAAGACTAATTTGCTGGAGTCCGTTTATTTTGCGTCTTTGTTTAAATCGTTTCGCGACGACACGGAATTTATTTTTTTGAAGGATACCAGCAGTTTGGAGCTAAAAATGGTTCTGCAAAAAAGCGACGGCGACCACGAACTGGCGGTTTTTTTGGAGAAGCGCGAAAAGATTTATGCTAATTTTCTGATTGATGGGGTGAAAAAGAGAAAGCGCGAAGCCCAGGGGTTTATGAGTGTGGTGATTTTTGATCCGACCGATGTGGAAATGTTCAGCCGCACCCCCGAGTACCGGCGCAAGTATCTGAATATGGTGCTATCGCAAAAAAATCCGGAATACCTGGAGGCATTGGCTAATTATAAAAAGGCTTTGTTTCAAAAAAACCGGCTGCTGCAGGATATGCGCGCGGGCCGGAACCAGGGCGGGGACCTGGATTCCTGGAACCAGCAATTAGTCAACTATGGCAGTTTGATAATCTTGGAACGAAAGAAGTTTGTCAGTTTTTTAAACACCAGCCTGGCGGAAATTTATACGACCATTTCCGGGTTCCACCGGCCGGTGGAGGTTGATTATGAAACCTTGCCTGGCGCCGCCAGGGAAGAGATAGTGGATGCGTTTAAGGACAAGAGGGTCTAGTTGAGCGGCCGGGAAGCAGCGGTTTGTACTTGCCTGGTTGGTCCCCATCGGGACGATTTTTCGTTAAAAAGCGATGGGTTATATTTGTCGCCTTTTTCCTCCCGCGGCGAGCTGCGCAGCCAGGTTTTGTCCTTAAAAATCCTGGAACTGGAGTATTTGAGCAAGGCAGACGACAAGCCGATTCTATTGCTTGATGATGTGTTGTCGGAACTGGATGAGACCAGGCGCACCTTTTTACTCAAGTATCTGCAGGGGAAGTTTCAGACTTTTATTACCACCACCCATCCGTTGGAGATGCCGGCCCAGCACATAACTTTGACGCCTGCCTTGGAAGAGGAAGTGGAAAATTAGCTAAATTTTGAAATGACAAACAAAAAGAAAGGGTTTGCTAAAATCGGTTTTTTGCTTGACGCAACCGCCAGCCGCCGGCACTGGGAGGGTGTCTGGCAAAGACAGCGCGCACTAGCCGCCTGGCAGGGAGTTGCCGCAGCCTTTTTGGAGGAGACGGCTGAACTGACCAGGGCTATAGGCTTTGATAAAGGGGTGCTGACGGTGGCGTGTCTTTCTAAGGCCGCAGCCAGCCGGATCCGGCTGCTGTCGCAAAACCTGATAACTGCGTTGAATGAGTGGCTGGGCCGGCGTTTGGTTTATGCAATTTATCTTGAGGTTTGATGTCGTATTTTCTTACTGAAGAAAATTTGGAAGTCGCCCGCCCGGCCCGGCTTAAGGGGGAGGAAGCAGCTCATTTACTGCTGTCGCGGCGCATTAAGCCGGGCGAGATAATAAAGGCGCAGGGGCCGGACGGGCGGCGTTTCTTTTGCCGCGTCGCCGCGCTGAACAAGCGGGAGGTAGAGATAGTGCCGGCTGAGCCGGGGCCCATCCCGCCTCCTCCCCGTGCGGCGGTAACGCTTTATCAGGCAGTATTGTCTCAGGCGCCTTTAGAGATGGTGCTGCAAAAGGCGACGGAGTTGTCGGTGGCAGAAATAGTGCTGTTTAATGCCGAGCGCACTGCGACCAAATTGGCGCCGGAAAAGTTTGCGGAGAAGGTTGGGCGGTGGCGGAAAATTTTGCAGGAGGCGGCCAAACAGTCGGAGCGCCAGTTTCCTCCGGTGCTGGGTTTTCAAAACGATCTTTTTGCGGCGATTGAAAAAGTTGTTGGTGACGGGGTTGTGTTGGTTTTTGACGGCCGAGGCGAACCGCCCAGGGCGGGAACGGTTTTGGGCCGCCTGGATGCCGTGATTGGTCCGGAAGGCGGCTGGTCTCCGGCGGAGTTTGACCGGCTGAAGCGGCTGCCGAATGTCCGGCTGGTATCCCTGGGTCCTTTGGTACTTCGGGCTGATACGGCCGCCGCTGCAGCCTTGGCCGTTTGCCAAAATTTATTTTAAACCCCTCCGATTCAGTTGGAGGGGTTTTTAATAAAGCCGGTGGTTGGCGTGTTCTAATTTGCCTTGCAATCAGGCGCTTCTAAAGATATTTTTTCAGTTTTTTATTTTGACTGATTTTTTTTACCAACTCCTTGATTTCTTCGCTTTTATCCTTTGGAGCGATAAGGAGGGCGTCTTTGGTATTCACGACAATAAGATTTTCCGCTCCCACCATGGCAACGATCTTGTTTTCGTAATTATAAACCAAGCTTTTTTTGGCATTATGGGTAACCACGCGGCCGCGGGTAAGGTTTTCTTCTTCGACCGACAATACATCCTTAATGACTTTCCAGCTGCCGATATCGGCCCAGTCAAAGCCGGCCTTAACGGCGGCAACCCGGTCCAATTTTTCAATCAGTCCCCGTTCAATGTCGACTTGCGGCATTTTGGGGTAAAAACGGTTGATAGCCCATTGCTGTTTTTTAGTGCCAATATAAGGTTTAATTTTTTCCAGCAGCTGGTAAATAGCCGGCTGGTGCCGGCGATAAAGGTCTATCAGGGTGTCTAGGCGGCAGATGAAGTAGCCGGTGTTCCAGAGATAGCGTCCGTTCGCCACAAATTTTTCCGCTGTTTTTAAATCCGGTTTTTCCTTAAAGGCGCTGGCTTGATAAACCTGATGGTCCAGCCGGCGGCCTGTTTTGATGTAGCCAAAGCCCGTGTGGGGATAATCCGGCCTGGCGCCAATGGTGACCAAATAGGACGGGTGGCTGGACAGAAACCGCTGCGCGGTTTTTAGGGTCTGAAAATAGCCGGCCTCATTTTTTATATAATGGTCCGCCCAGGCGGTGACAAAAGTTTCGTCGGGGTGGTAGTGGTGCATGATAAGGGCGGCCAGTGCAATAGCCGGGCCGCGGTCTTTCAGTTGGGGCTCGATGGAATAATGGCGGCCGGGAATCCGGGGCAGCTGCTGGGCCAGCAGGCGGCTGTAGGCCTTGGTTGTAGCTACAAAAATCCGGTCGGCGGCAAAACCCTTTGCCAGCCGATGGAAAGTGGTCTGTAGCAGTGTTTCGTTGTTGATAAATTTTAGCAGCTGTTTGGGTTTCTGCCGCCGGCTGAGCGGCCAGAGCCGGGTGCCGCTGCCGCCGGCCATAATCAGGGCGAGCATGGGTCAGGAGCTTTCTTTGCCTTCTTTGGCAAAATTGGAATTTTTTTCGTATAAATCCAAAATTATTTTTTCTATTGCTGCCGGATTGGGCACGTCCTGAAACTCAAAACGTTCTACCGTACCCGCTGTCTGTACATAAACATCTCCGTAGTTGAAAATAGTGCCGAATACGCCGTTGGTTTGGCTGGTGGCGTCTTCAATCTTATCAATGTGCAGTTCGGAAACCGTGTGGGCGAACAGGCCCTCCTGGCCGATGTCTACTATCCTAATGTTGGTGATAATCTGCACATTAAGGTAGTAAAAAACAAAAATTAAAAATAGGCTTAGGGTTAAAAAGAGCGTATAGACTTGAACAAACAGCCTGGTTATCTGGCCCAAATTTCCTTCCAGCAGTCCCGGCAGATAAGTTTGGGCGAAGCGGTTGAACATAATCAAAACAGCGGCAAAAAAAGCCCAGACCAAAATTTTTAAGAACAAATGAAACCAGTGCTCGCGCACTACCAGGTAGATGGTCTCGTCTTCCAGTTGGCTGGGAAAAAGTTTGCGTGCCATAAAATCAGCTGTTTAGGATTGCCACCAGCGCCTGATGGCTCTGGCTGAGTATCTGTAGATAGAGAAAGCAAAAAACCACCGCAATTGTTAAGGCCAAAGAACGGGATTTGCCATAGCGGATAAGGACATAGACGCCAAAGACGGCAAAGAAGCTTAAGGCGGCGGTTAATACATAGTAGACGCCGGTTATAAGCAAATTAGCAGGGTTGGCGTAATCCATAAAGCAGTAAATGTTAAATAATCGTCTGCTGGCCGGCTGGCGGTTGCAAGTGCAGGTGGCGATATGCCTGTTCAGTTGCCTGGCGTCCCTTGGGGGTTTTCATAATAAAACCAAGCTGGATCAGGAACGGTTCATGGATATCGGTAATGGTGTCTTCTTCCTCGCCGGTTGCGGCAGCCAGAGTATTTAAGCCGACGGGTCCGCCGCCGAACTTACCCACAATGGCTTCCAGAATGCGCCGGTCGTTTTTATCCAGACCCAGGGCATCGACTTCCAGCATGTCCAGTGCCGCCCGGGCTACATCCAAAGTAATTGTATCATGGCCCTGCACCTGAGCAAAATCTCTTACCCGCTTAAGCAGGCGGTTGGCAATGCGCGGGGTAAAACGGCTGCGCTGAGCCAGTTCGCCGGCGGCATCGGGTTGGATTTTAGCTGCCAGGATTTTGCCGCTTCTTAAGACGATCTGTTCCAGTTCTTTAGGCAGGTAATATTCCAGGCGATAGGTGGCGCCGAACCGGTCGCGCAGGGGGGCGGATAACAGGCCGATGCGCGTGGTGGCGCCGATTAAAGTAAATTTGGGCAGGTCCATGCGGATGCTGCGTGCACCGGGCCCTTTGCCCAGGACAATATCCAACACGTGGTCTTCCATGGCCGGATAGAGCACTTCTTCTACGGCCTTATTCAGGCGGTGGATTTCGTCAATAAATAAGACGTCGCCTTCGCCCAGGTTGGTCAGCAGCGAGGCCAAATCGCCGGCCCGCTCTATCGCCGGCCCGCTGGTAATTTTAATGCTGCTGCCCATTTCCCGGGCGACAATAAAAGCCAGGGTGGTCTTGCCCAGTCCGGGTGGGCCGTAAAACAGCAAGTGCTCCAGGACTTCGTTGCGCTGCTTGGCTGCGTCAATTACCACCCGAAGGTTGTTTTTTACCGCGGCTTGTCCGACATAGTCGCCCAGGTTTTGGGGACGGAGCGTTTGCTCAATCAATAATTCTTCTTCCGCCGGCATATCAGCTGGCGGCTGCTGGTTTTGCGATTGGATCATGGCGTGGTTATTGGAATTTTAGGCCGGCCGGCGTACCGGTGGCGGTAACGTAAGTTTCCGTTTTATGGAACAGGGCGGGGGGCTGGTAAGTTGATTTAAAGACGTCGGTGCGCACGGTGCCGTCAACGGCGGTGACCAGGCGGGTCCAGGTGGCCTTCATGGAACCGTCGCTTTTGCGGTCAAACTGGACCGGTTTTTCCAGGGTTACCTGGCGGCCGTCGCTGCTGCCGTAAAAGTCAAATATCAGAGTATTTTTGTCTCGCAGGTAAGGCCAAATAAGAATCGCTCCGGGCGTATCGTTAACAAACTTCAAATCGGCGCTGCCCGGATAAATAGTGGCATCCGTTCCCTGGGGCGAGTAATAAGAAACCGCATAGGCATGGTTGCGCCGCGCGGTAATGGGCAGGCCGGCCTGCATGGCTGCCCGAAAAGCAGTGGTGGAAACCTGGCATAAGCCGCCTCCCAGTTCCGGCTGCGTGGTGCCATTATCAATCACCAGTTCGGGCAAGAATCCGGCTGCGGCCGTGACCGGCCCCAGATAATAATTGAAACTGAATTCTTTGCCGGGCTGGACAATGACGCCCTGAAATTTGCCCAAACCGGCGGCGATGTTATGGCGGCGGTTGTTGGGGCTGCCGGCAAAGTTAGACACTCCTTCGCCGATAAGCTGGTTAATGCCTAAGGTGTTGGTTTGGCTTAGGGAACGGCTCGGGCTAGTTTCAAAAAAACTTATTTTACTGCTGCTGGCGCCGCCGGCCAGGCTCTGCAGTACGGCCAGGCTGGTTTGGCGCATGTCCACGGTCAGGCCGTTTTGGGGCGGCGTGAAAGCCGTAACCCGTCCATCTGCAACGGCCAGCTGCGGTTCCTGGACCGGATGGTCCAACTGGCGGGCCAGGTCTTGGACAAAGCGATAGACCGGTCCTAAGCGGTTGTTGTAGGTTTGGAAGTTTTGCTGGGTTTTCGGCTGCTGTCCTAAGAATTCGGCCAGAGAATTTTTGACCGGCTGCGCCGTTGCCAGGATGGGTTCGGGCGCAATTGTTTCCCGTCCGGCCCAGGCAGCCAGGGTAGAAGAGCTGACGGCAAAAGATTGTTCCTGGCCTATCAGGTTAAAATCGGCCCGGGCTTGGGGGGCGGTCCGGCATAGTAGATAGAGCGCCGGTATGGACAAGACTGACAGATAGCAAAGGCGCGCAAAGTTCATAAAGAGGCAAATTTTATATGGATGGTTTTTTTCGGCAGCTGCCGTTTTATCTTATCGGCCCATTCTATTACCGTAATGGTGTCGGGCCGGCCCCAGATTTCCGGCAGGCCCAGGGCCCGGATTTCCCGGAAACTTTTTGTCCGGTATAAATCCAGATGGTATAGCTGGATGCGCCGGCCGGTTTTAAGGCGCCCTTCATAGCGGTTCATCAGAACAAAAGTCGGGCTGGCGACTTGGTGGCGGATTTTGAGGGACCGAGCCAACTGCCGGGCGAAGGTTGTTTTGCCGCTGCCTAAGGGGCCGCTTAAGGCCAGCACTTCGCCTCCTTTCAGCCGCAAGGCGAGCTGCCGGGCCAGTCCGGCCTGGAAATTTAAGTCGGTGGTCAGGGCGCGGTTCATATTGGTATTTTAACCGGATTGACGGATTAAGTAAAATTGGCTATACTAAAAAATCATCTTATTAACAACTATCATGGAAAGCGGAACAGCCAAACAGATTTTTGAATTGTTGAAGAAGAGCCAGAAAATTTTGATTTTTTTACCCGAGGTTTTTTCGGCGGACGAGCTGGCCAGCGGCCTGGCCCTGCGTCTGTTTTTAAAAAAGATGCAAAAGGACGCCGAGGTGCTAAGCGCCGGCCGCCTGGCCGACTCCCTGAAATTTTTGCCAGGAAGCGCAGAAGTAAAATCGGCTTTGGCGGTAAGCAAAAGTCTGGTACTAACCCTGGATACGTCAGTAAAAAAGCTGGAAGAAATCAGCTACCAATCGGCGGGAGATAAAGTCCATGTATATTTAAAGCCGGCGGGCGCTGATTTTACGCCCGAAGACATAAGCTTCTCCCGGGAGAAGTTCCCCGTGGATGCCGCTGTGATTTTAGGCGCCCGGTCCTTGGAGGGACTGGGTCCGCTGTACGAACAGTTTGCGGACTTGTTTTTTGAAACTCCGAAAATCAATGTG
>CAZJLL010000063.1:0-31333 GCA_964547145.1 uncultured Candidatus Saccharibacteria bacterium
GTTCGGCCACGGTAACCAGCATAATATTGAGAATGCCAATGCCGCCGACGACCAAAGCAATTGCCGCCATCGCGGTTAGAAAGAGGCTCAGCGCATTGGTAATGGTCGTCAGTACGGAAATGGCGTCGGCAATATTGCGCACGGTATAGTCCAGGTCAGAGTCGGTTTTAATATGATGCTGCTGGTTCAAAACCGCCGTGATATCGTCTATGGTCTGATTGACGTTTGAGGCCGCATCCACTTTTATGTTAATGGCCTGCAAATAGTGAATGCCCAACAACTGCTGCTGGCCAATAGTCAATGGCACAAACACCTGATCGTCCTGGTCCTGGAACAGGAAAGTGCCGCGGGCGGCAATGACGCCAATAACCCGCAGCGGCACGCCGCCGGACTGCGCCTGGTCTTTCTGATAGGGATTGGCGCTGGCGGACTGCGATGAATTGCGCACTTTAATAATCTGGCCGACCGGATCAACGCCGGTGCCGCCGAATAATTCATCGGCCACGGTAGAGCCCAAAACCACTACGTTGGCGCCGCCCTGATCTTCCTGCTGGTCAAAAAACTGCCCTTCCTTCATGGTAAAACTGACCACGTTCGGATAATCAGCATCAGTGCCGATAAAGTTGGTATCCACCGACTGGTTGCGCCAGGTAATGCCGGCCGTCCCGCGCACTACGGCGTTCACCGCCGTGGCATGGGGCACGCGGCTCTTGTCCGCCAAGGCGTCGGCATCATCTTTAGTCAGGGTCGTAATGACTATACCGAACAGCTGCGCCGGCGGGCCTTTTTCGTTGCTCTTGCCCGGCTGGACGGACAGCAAATTGCTGCCCAACTTTGTCACCTGGCCCAAAACCAAACTCTGGGCGCCGGCACCCAAGGCGATGATAATAATGACGCCGGCGACGCCAATGACAATCCCTAAAATCGTCAAAAACGACCGGCCCTTGCGGGCCAGCAGTGTGCGCATAACCAGTCTAATCGTACCAAGAAAATTCATACGCGTAGTAGCTGGAACATAGCAGCAAGGGAATAGGAATCCTAACTTAAAAAATTAAAAGATTTAATGATTGAAAGATAAGGAGATAGCATTAGAATTTCAAAATCCAAATTTCCAATTTCCAATCAATTTGTAGTGAGCAGTGAGGGAATAGATGACTTTAAAAGTTAAAGGTCAAAGGTTAAATGTCAAAAGTACCCTTACATCCCGCCTCTTCGGCGGGCAGGCTTATATCCATATATCCTTACATACTTAAATTCCAGTAATTTTGTTCAATCTTGCCAATTACTAGCCTCTTGCCCCTAGTCTCTTGTTTTCTGCCCCCTCTGGGCACTCTACGCTCTACGCTGCACGCTAGTCCGCCTTGGGCGGGCTGTACGCTTGCCTTCTATTTATTTCACCAATTCTGAATCGGGCTTGGCAATAGTCCGCTTTTCCACCCGTTCGTCGGCTATAATGTTGCCGTCCTTAATGCGCAAAATACGCTTGGCGTGATTGGCAGTATCCATTTCGTGGGTTACCAAAATAATTGTCCGCCCCTGATTGTTCAGCGTCTGCAGGATGTACATGACGGTATTGCCGGATTTGGAATCCAGGTTGCCAGTCGGTTCGTCGGCGAAAATAACCGCCGGGTTGTTTACCAAAGCGCGGGCAATAGCCACGCGCTGCTTTTCCCCGCCGGAAATCTGGTTGGTAAAATAATCCAGCCGGTGGGATAATCCGACCGACTCCAGGGCCTTTTTGGCCAGTTCATCCTGATTCTTCTTGCCGCTGTACATTAACGGCAGCTTAACGTTATCCAGCACCGTGGTCCGCGCCAGCAGGTTGAACGACTGAAAAACAAAGCCGATTTCCTCGTTACGCAAGCCGGCCAGATAATCATCGTCAAAATCTTTGGTGTCTTTGTCCTTGAATTCATATAAGCCGCCGGTCGGCCGGTCCAGGAAGCTCAAAATATGCATGAGCGTGGACTTGCCGCTGCCCGACGGACCCATAATGGCCACAAATTCCCCCGGTTCAATGGCAAAATTCAGGCCGTGCAGCACCGGAGTCACGACGTCTTCATTGATATAATCTTTTTTGAGATTTTCAACCTTGATTAAAGCCATAAGCCAAGCCGGACGGAATGGACAAAAACTCTCGCCCCGTCCGAAGTTTAATTAATATAAGTAACAACTTCGTCCCCCTCGCTTAAGCCAGAAGTTATTTCCGTCAGGCCGCCGTCCGCTTCCAGGCCCGTGGTGACCGGCACCTGCTCGTAGCTCTTTTTCTTGCTGTCGGTAATGCGCCGGACGAATTTGCCGTTATCCTGCTGAATCACCGCGCGCGAAGGCACGGCTAAGGCACCACCTTTCTGCGCCACTAAAATAATCATGTTGGCGGTCATGCCGGGTTTAATGTCCGGAACATTGTCCAGGCTGGCCTTAACTTTATAATCCACTACGCCGGAAACGACGGTAGCGCCGGGGTTAACCGTCTGCACCGTAGCATTGAAATGCCGATCCGGCCCCAGGGCGTCAAAGGTGACATCCACGCTTTGGCCGGGCTGGATTGAGGCAATGTTGGCTTCGCTGACATCCGCTTCCACGTGCAGGCTGCTTATGTCCTGCAACACAATGGCTTCCTGCATGGCCGTAGCCAATTCGCCGACTTTAATATCCACGGAAGTAATGGTGCCGTCGGCCGGCGCGCGGATGATGGTATTTTCCAGTGCTGCCTGGGCGGTCAGCACCTGGCCCTGAGCCGAAACAATCGCCGCCTTGGCGGCATCAATGTCGGCCGGCCGGGCCTGGGCGGTCTTTAAGTCCAGCGCCGCCTGGGCCTGGGCCAGCGCCGCCTGGGCGCTGTCCACCTGGGCCTGGGCAGAGGCCAAAGCCGATTGCTGGGTCTGCAGCGCCGCCTGGTAAGCGTTATAATTAGCCACATAATTGGCCGCGGAAGTGTTTGGAATATTCACCGTCCAGGTGTCGCCGTTATACGGCAGGCTGTTGAACTGAACATACAAACCGCGGCTGCCCATGGCCACCGGCGAAGCCTTCACCTGGCCGGTTACGGCTTCCAAGCCAGAAGTCTGAAAATATTGGCCACTGCCGGTGCTGTAAATTTTTATAGTATAAACGCCCTGATCCGCACCGGTATAGGTGCCGCTGATGCCAACCACATTAGTGCCGCTTAAATTGGTGGCTGCCGGAATAGCGCTTAAAGTGGAATTGAGCAAGGCGGAATAAGCATTACTGACGGCTGTGGCTTGTTGCGCCTGCACGTTCTGCAGGTTGGTTTTGGCGGTATTCAAAGTCACCTGCGCCGAATCCACGGCGCTTTGGGAAACCGCCACATCCTGGCTGCTGGCGCCGCTTAAAACTTTTTGGTAATTGGCCTGGGCCTGGGCCAGCGCGCCCTGGGCGGTGGTCAGGCCGGCCTGGGCATCTTTTTGATCAAGGGTGGCCAAAATATCTCCCGCTTTAACCTTGTCCCCTTCCTGAACCCCGATTTTCTGGACAAAACCGCTGACTTTAAAGCTCAAATCCAGATCGGTGCTGGAAACAACCTGGCCCGTGGCTAAAACGGTTGATTTTAAGTCCTGTTTTTTGACGACATCGGTTTGGATATTGGCGGCGCTATTGCGCCGTGCCGCAATCCGCCAGCCGATTAAGACGAGCAGTAATACGATAATTGCGGTCCAGATAATCTTTTTTTTGGTGAAAAATTTTCTCATAAACGGTTATTATTAAAAAAATTAAGCCTTCGGTGCTGACTGCTTCAACCTGCTAAGCAGGCTGCTTTCCAGATATTTGCGAAAGTCTTTGGCGGCGCCGCTGCCGGCCAAGTGCTCCATAATCGCGTCTACCAGCTGGGACATGGCTTCGGCCTTAATCAGGCCGATGGCCCGGCCGAACTTGCCAATTACCAGCAGCTGATCGCCCGGACTGATACCCAAATCCCGGCGGGCCGGAGCGGGAATAACCACCTGGCCGCGGGCGCCGACCGTGGTCGCGCCGTAGAACTTGTCCTGCCGGGCCATTTTTTTATGAAACCCGGCTAAAGTTTTTGCTTTCTTTGCCATAGCGTATGATATATCATACTTATCATATCATATTTTCCCCTTTTCGTCAATTTTCTCTTCCTGGAAGAGGTGCCCCCTCTTCCAATTCAAATTTATGGTGTAATAAAGGTTCCCCCCGCAGCAAGCTGACGGGGTATCATTGCAAGGAGCCGGCTTGCATTTCGCAACAGAGCTGCGAGGCATTAAACCTGCATTAGCTCCTTAGGCTCGCTTATCCTTGCAAGCAAGGATAGACTCGCCTGCGTCGCT
Source organism: uncultured Candidatus Saccharibacteria bacterium (assembly GCA_964547145.1). GTDB lineage: Bacteria > Patescibacteriota > Doudnabacteria > UBA920 > UBA920 > PALSA-1336. The sequence goes on from CAZJLL010000063.1 coordinate 4,311, forward strand.
AATAAAAACTGGCCGCCTGGCCGGCAGATCAAGCAGCCGGCTCTTCTGCTCAAGCAAAATTAAGGGAATCGACTTTTTTCCGCAGCCCGGCCCGCTCAAAAATATCCGCAGCGGTTACGGCCAAAAGTTCCGGCTGCCGCTCCTCCGCCGGAGTAATAACCCGGTATATCTCCGGCAATTGGCAATCAATGCTGTCCTTTAAAGCCAGCTGTTTGGCCAGCTGCAGATAAGCGTGGTAAAAATCCTGTCCCGCCAAATACAGATCCAGGCCGGTAGCAAGGGAAAAATCCTGTCCCGCCAAGCCGGGGAAAAAACCGAGACTGCCTTCCAAAAAATTTTTTGTTTCAATCGGACCGATTGCCGCGGCGGCGTCCTTCAGGCCGGCTTTGGCAAATAGCCGTAAAAATTTCTGCTTGATATCGGTCAGCCAGTTAACCTGATTGAAGCCGCCGGCGCAGGTGACGCCGTAATAAAGCAAAATTAAAAAACAGACCAAAGTCGTGGGATAAAGCCTGCCTTGCCGCAGTGCCGCAGCCACTGCCCCCGGCTCCGCCTTAAGACTGAAACCGTCACCCTCCAGGCAGCCAGCATTATGGCGCAAATGGATGCGCCGGCCTGTCGGTGCAAGCCCCCAAAACAAGAAACTGCCTTTATGGCCGCTGCTGAAAGCGCCGAGACTCCCGGCAAATGTTCCGCCAATCAGCCCCAGGCCGGCGGCCGAAAACAGCAGCGGATACAAAGGATGGCCGGGCTCGCCGGCGATATCCGCCGCCAGGCGGCCGATTAGCTGTTCCAGCGGCAGATACAAAACTTCCGGCGCGGTCGGAAAAAAATTTTTCCACAGCAGCCGTGAGGCGCGGGCCGACTGGCCAAGAAAGTCTGCCGCCGCGCCGACTTCCTTATCGCCGAAAACATCCGTGAGCAAAGTTAGCAGCCGCTCCTTTTGCGCCTGACTAAGCAGCCCTTCTTCCCGCAGGCGGCGGCGGAACTGGTCAAACTGCTCAAGCTTCAGCGGCGGCTGGGCCAGGACGGTCCCGGTCTTTTGGCGATCGCTGAAAAACGATAAGCGGCGGAGGCCGCCGCCGGGGCCGGTAAAAACCAGGGAGCCGGGCCAGGAAGAATTATTCAGCGAAACGCCGCCGGTGGCCAGACAAATCAAATACGGCTGATTCTGGCGCAAGCTGAAAATCAGGTTTGAATTTATAAAAAACGGATGGTTTAGCAAACCATGATGATCAACTGTAGAGACCAGCGGCGCGGCGGCGAACTGGCCGGCAGCGGCCGCGGCAACCGCAGGCGGATAATAAGATTCAAGCGCTTCCCGGACATAAGCTAACACAGGCGAACTGGGCGGCAGCGGCACGGCCGCCGGCCAGGCATTGACATAATTAAACAAGCTTAAGCTGCCCTGGCCGTTATAGATTTCGGCCAATGTCTTTTGCTTATTTAATACGGCCAGTTTGAGCGCTTCCAGATTTGACATAAACTTCTACTATTATATACAAATTGACCAAGAAAAAACACCTACCCAAAGGGAGGTGTTCGGCAGATACCTAACCTATTGCACGCCGGTCGGGGTAAGAATATGGATGCCGGAAGAAAAATTGCCCGTCTGGTTGCCGAGACAAAAATAATAGGAATAAGACGGATAAACCAAGGTGCTGCCGTCCGGATTCAAGAAAGGCGTGCCGCTGGGATAATAATAATAGACGGAGCCGTTGGTCCCCGAGGGCACCGGCGACGGATAATTCATGGTTTCGCAGTTGCCGTCCGGCGGGGTCGGAGCAGCGGGCAGGGAGGAAGTAACCGACGGAACCAGCGGCGACGGAATGCCGGCCGGGCCGGAGGGATAGCCCTTATTCGTGGCAAAATACAGTTCCAGGGCGGTATTCATCTGCACCATATCGGACAGGCGTTTGCTGTCGCGGCCCTTTTGCCTGGCGGACATTAGGGCAATGAGCGCAATGGAACTAAGCAGCGCGATAATCGCCACCACGACCAGAAGTTCAATCAAGGTAAAGCCGCCTTGGCCAAAAAAAACTTTTTGATTTTGATTTCTCATTATATTTTCCTGATAGATTAATTTTATCATTGTCTTGAATACCGGGCAAGTGTATAAGTCTTTTTGGCAGACGCGCTTGATTAAAATGGCCAAATAAGGTAAAATAACAAAGATTTTGGTTGCAAAATCCGTCTGGCAGCAGCGATATGGCCTGCCCTACGAAGCTTTGGCGGTATGCCAAAGTGAAAAATAAGGGACGGTAGCTCAGTTGGTAGAGCAGCGGCCTTTTAAGCCGTTTGTCGTGGGTTCGATCCCACACAAGGATACAATGGTATAATTGGTAAATCGTTTACCTTTGAAAACTAAATACTTCGTGGGAACGTAGCTCAGTTGGTAGAGCAGCGGCCTTTTAAGCCGTTTGTCGTGGGTTCGATCCCCACCGTTCCCACCACGAAAAAGCATCGAATTATTTGGGTGCTTTTTTGTAAAAGTAATATAATTACCACACTTAATTTTTTATATGGAAATAGAAAATAAGAAAGTCGTTGAAGGCGACATTATAGTGACAACGTTACCAAAGGATAATAAATTTTACCCTTACAAGGTTCTAAAAATTGAGTCTTGGCCGGACGAATCTATTACTTGGCACGTGCTTGGCTATGTTCCTTTAGATTACAATCCAACAGAAAAAGATATATCAAAATTATCAGTACGGGCTTGGCATATTCCTATAAGAAGTTTTGAAGACAAAATCCAAATAATAACTCACTCTACAGTAACCGAGAATGAGCTACAAGGATATTTTGAATATTTGAAGCTAACAGACTTTCCCCGCTATATTAAAGAGACAGGAAAAAATATAGATGAAGTAATTAAGAAAGCAAACGAGTATTATGCCAAGGGCAATGAATTATCTGATGCTAAGCAATATGATGAAGCCATAGAGGCATATACTTTAGCCGCAGAGGAGTTTCCGCTACTTTTTGAAGCAATAGACAACCGGGGATTTGCCAAAATGGATATGGGTAAATACCAAGAAGCCATTTCCGATTTCGAGGAATCATTACAAGTAAAACCTGATAACTTTACAGCTCAATTTAGCTTAGCCGAGTGTTACTATCGTTTAAAAGAATATCAGAAAGCCCAAGAAGAAGCCGAAAGAGCAATTACATTAAAAGATGAACCGTTGGCAAGAGACTTATTGCAAAAAATTAAAGAAAATTTGTAAAATCGTTTACCTTTCAAATAGAAAACTGATAAAGTTCTTTCAAAACTAGCCTCTTAAATAAGAGTAGTCGCAATATTTCACGCTCAATAATTGGTGGTTTAGCCAGATGGGCTGCGTGCGATCCCCTCCCGTCCCACCAAATTAAAAATTCCCAATGTCTTGGGAATTTTTAATTTGCCCGACGTAGCCTTGGCGAAGTCGGGCTGCTAGAATCAGCATACTTGATACTATCACTCATTTTCTACGAAGCCTTCCCATCTAAAGCCTACACCTTAAGACGAGAAGCCTACTTTAAAACCACCGAGGACAAAGTTACTCTAAGACAAATAATAAAGGAATATTTAAAGTAAGCAGATAGCCGAGGTAAAATCTCCACCGGACCTACCATATGATAACTGTTACCTACGGTTACTTACCCGCTGGACAAAAAACCAAAACCGCGCAAAAATAAGGGCAAGAGGGCATTAACCTAAGTTTATCTTATGAATTCGCGCACCAAGCAAATTCTGATCATTGCAGGGGTCATTATTGTCCTGCTGGTTGTTGGCTGGCTCTTAAAAGCCAGGCATTCGGCCAAAGAAGAAGCCGCACCGGCAGCGCCGCAAACCCAAAATGCGGACAACCAGGCCAGTGCCGCCGCACCGGCCGGCGAAGACCAGGCCAGCACCTGGACCGGCACGCTGAAAGCCTCCGCCAATCCGGCCAAAGGCAATTTGGTTTTAGTCACCAGCGACCAAACTATTTATATTAAAACCAGCCGCGATTTTGCCTCCCTGGTCGGCAAAACGGTAAAGGTAACTTACCAGGGCACGCCGCAAAATTTCGTCCTGGGCGATATCACCCTGGCGGAACAACAATAATAAATGCTGCTGGAAACTTTTCACCACTTTCCGGATTTTGAATTGCTGGATAGCGGGGCGGGTTATCGCTTAGAGCGCTGGGGCCAAGCCATTCTGGCCCGGCCCGACCCGCAGGCTATTTGGCAAAAATCCCTGCCCGAAACCGCCTGGCAAACAGCCTGGGCGGTTTTTCGGGCGGCAGCCGGCAAAGAGCGCGGACACTGGCAAGTTAGCCGCCCCCTGCCCCAGCCCTGGCTGCTTAATTTCCACGAAACAAAATTCCTGCTCAAACCATCCCCTTTCAAGCACACCGGCCTGTTTGCCGAACAGGCGGCGCAATGGGAATGGCTGACTAGCAAGTTATCAAGTTCTTCAGGTAATAAAGCTAACAAATCCGATGCACATTTAAAAAACTCTCCGCCTGACAACCTTGTAACTGGCAAATTAAAAATTCTAAATTTATTTGGTTACACCGGCGGTGCTACCATGGTCTTGGCCAAAGCCGGCTGCCAGGTTACGCACGTGGACGCCAGCAAGCCCGCCTTAGCCTGGGCCGGCGAAAATGCCCGGCTCAACCAGCTGCCGAAAGAGGCAGTCCGCTGGATTCTGGATGATGCCGGTAAATTCGTCAAACGCGAGCTTAAGCGCGGCAGCCGCTATCATGGCATTATTATGGATCCGCCGGCCTTTGGCCATGGCCCGTCCGGCAAAACCTGGAAATTCAGCGAGGACTTGCCGGGCCTGCTTGGCGACTGCGCTGCGCTGCTGGCGGACGATGCCCGCTTTTTGCTGGTCAACGGCTATGCCACCAATTCTTCCGCCCTGGCCTTGGGCAATCTTCTGGAAGACGCCATGCACCGGCACCCGGGCAAAATAGAATCCGGCGAACTTTGCCTGAGGCAAAAAAACCAACGACTCCTTTCCACCGGCATCTTTGCCAGATGGAACAGCTAAAAAAACAGGCCGCCCTGAATCGGGCGGCTTGTTTTTAAATTGCACGAAACTGTTTACGGCTTGTTTCCATCCGGCTCCAAATAGCTTCTGACTTTACCATATAAATCATCCAGCGTCAGACTGCCCTTAATCAGATATTCCTTCACCCCCTGGTCCAGCAGCATCTGCTTAAGCTCCGGCTTGTCCAGGTTAGTCAGCACTATCACCGGCACCTGCTGCAGCCGGGGCTGGCTTTGCAAGAAATCCAGAATGCCGGTGGAGCCGTCCTCTTTGGTCAACAGCAGGTCCAGTACCACGACTTCCGGCGTCACCGTCGCCAAAATTTTTTTTGCTTCTTCCGGCGTGGCCGCGGCATAGACTTCGGTTTCCCAGGTTTCAAACCGCTGCTTCAGCGTGTTTAGAATCAGGACATCATCGTCTACCATTAGAATGGTATGCTTCATAATACCAACGAAAATCGGTTAATTTTAATCAAACCTCGGTCGGATCCGCCAGCGACCGGCCTAAAATTATTAAAAACGCCAGCGGCGCCAGCAGCCAGAAAAAAGACGCGTTGGCGGATAAAAAGACGAAAGTTACCAGCGGAGTAAAGCTTTTGCCGGTGACGGCCAAATAAGTCAAAATAGTGTTAATCAGCAGGCCGACCTGCAGAATGGCAAAAACCAAAGTGAACGGAATGTCCAGAAAATGCCGGCCGTCCGCCGAGGTCCGGAAGGCGTAGCGGCTGAGCAGGATGAACAAGACGGAAAAAATCAGCAGAAAGCTGACCAGCTCCTGCAGGGACGACAGGGTGCTGGGCAATTTCTGGTCAATCACCCCGGCCAGCCAGGGCGCCTGCAGCACCAACAGCTTGGCAATGTACAAGCTCATTAGCAGGCTGATGGACCGGCCGCGGCCGGCCGCAAAAGCATAAAAGACGCTGGCCACGCCCCAAAATAAAAAAATAAACAAATCCCAGGACGGGTTGTGCCAATTAAAGCCCTGGACCAGCTGGCTGACCTGGGAAACCGCATCGGCGCTTGTGCTTGCAAACATTTTTGTTTAAAAAACAAATTTGCTTAATTATAGCACCTTTCGGCGCAAAAAAATACCCCAAAGGCAGCCGGCCTTTGTGGTATAAAGATAAATTTTAGTTAAACGACTCTTTTATACTGTTCCACAAACCTTCATCCACTTCTACGGTTTCGCCGCGCTCGGCGGCCAGAGTTTTCAGCAGTTCCTTTTCCTTTTTTGTCAGCTTCTTGGGGACGACCACGCGCGCGGTCAACAGCAAATCACCCCGGCTGTCCGGCTGGTTAATATGCGGCACGCCCTTATGCCGGATGCGGAACACGGTGTCCGGCTGCGTACCGGCCGGAATTTTCAGTTCAATCTCGCCGTCCAGGGTTTTGACAAAAATTTTCGCCCCCAGCGCGCTCTGGGTAAAGCTGACCGGCACGTCTTTAAGCAGGTTAAAGCCGTCGCGGCGGAACTCGCGGTCAGGCCGGACGGTTACCGCCAAATACAGATCGCCCGGCGCCGAACCCCGATAGCCGGCCTCGCCCTCGCCGGCTACCCGGATGCGCTGGCCATCCTCAATGCCGGCCGGAATTTTTACGGCAATCGTCTTTTCCTGGCGCCGGGCGCCGCTGCCGCCGCAGGCTTCGCAAGGCTGCTCCGGCACTTTGCCCTGGCCCTGGCAGCGGTCGCAGACGGCGGAAGAAGCAATGGTGCCGAAAATAGTCCGCCGCGTGGTCCGAATCTGGCCCTGGCCATGGCACTTGGGGCAAGCAACAACCTTGCTGCCGGGCTTGGCGCCGCTGCCGCCGCAAACAGAGCAGGCGTCCTGCTTGTCCAGCGTAATGTTTTTCTCCGCGCCAAAGACCGCTTCTTCAAAAGTTATGGTCAAGCCGATTTCTAAATCAATCCCGCGGTTGCGGCGGCTGGCACGCTCCTGGCGGCCGCCGAAAATGTCGCCGAAAATGTCGCCCAAATCGCTAAAGCCGCCAAAATCCGCGCCATTAAAATCCCAGCCCGCCGGCCCGCCGGCCCCGCCGCCAAACGGATTATAGCCCGCACCGGCCCCGCCACCGTCAAAAACCCGGCCGTACTGGTCGTATTGCTGGCGCTTCTGGGCGTCGGACAATACCTGATAGGCTTCGTTAACCTGCTTGAATTTTTCCGCATTGCCGCTGCCCTTGTCCGGATGGAATTCATGAGCCTTTTTGCGGAACGCCCTTTTTATTTCGTCGGCAGAGGCGCCTTTAGAAACGCCTAAAATATCATAGTAGTCGGTTGCCATGTTGCGCGAAAGTTATTCAGTCTTAAAACCGATTTTCTTCTCCGGCAGCGCCGGGGCGCCGACAGCGCCGAATTCCGCCTCATAGCGCTGCAGATTATCCTGCATGGCCGCGACCATCCGCTTAAAATGCGCCGGCGACATAATTACCCGCGCACCGACAATGCCGTGCGGCGGCAGCACGTTCATAAAGTCGATAAAAAACTCTTCCGGCGTATGGGCGACCTGGGCGAGATTGGCATAAACTCCCTGCAGCACCTCGTCCGCAATTTTTACCTGCAGCTGCTGATCCGAAGAAGATTTTTCCATAAGTGAAATGTCAATTAATTAAATTGGGTTTTTAATTGCTGCAGGGCTGCCTTTTCCGCGGCGCAAAAATCGGCAGGCGAGGTCTGGCTGTAGAGTTCATACGGCCGGCCGCCAATACCCGGAGGCGTTTTCATAACGCAGCCGTCATCGCTGCCGGCGGGCAGGCCCAGCTGGCCGCCGAAAGCGCGCAGCAAGCTGGTCAGCAGATACTCGTTCTGGTGCTGGCCCAAAGCCCCCAAAAAACTCCGATGGGCGGACAGCGATACGACCAGGCCGAATTCCTGATATGGCGCCGCCAGTTCTTCCGCGCTGCGCGGGCTGTAATCCTGGGTGAAAAAGACCAGCAAATTGCTGCCGCCGGGCGGGGTTTGGATGGCGGCCTTAAAACGGAACGTATCCAGGTTGGCCAGCGGCACCGTGCCGTCGCTGACCGCGCCGCCATAAACCAGCTCGGTCCGCCGGCCGGTGGCAGCTGCCACCCGGTCTGCGAATTCCTGCAGCAGATTCTGGTCCACGTCTTCCGCCTGCGGCTTGAACCATTCAATCATAACCGGCCCCTGGCCGCTCAGATATTCGCCGCGGGCATCGCCGGGCCGGTGCAATCCGAAAGCGGTGCGCAGCCAGGAATACTCGCCTAAGCGAAAACGGATGGTCTGGTTAAAATGGCTGGCTGGATTGCCCAGCACCATAATTTTCACCGCGCCAAAGGCGGCCAGCAGCAGAATCAGAATGGTGAAAAAAATGGCTTTGAAGGACATGGCGCTATTTTACTTCCTTATATTCGGCGTCCACCGGCCCCTGCTCCTGCGGCGGCTTTTGTTCGCCGCCCGGCTGGGCGGCTCCCGCCGCCGCATCCGGCCCCTGCTGATACATAGCCGCGCCGACTTTCTGCACGGCTTCGCTCAATTCATCCAGCGCTTTCTTAATAGCTTCCGCGTCGTCCTTGTCTCTTACTTCTTTCAACGCCTTAATTTTCTCTTCCACCACGCTCTTGTCTTCCGCTTTAACCTTGTCGCCGCCGTCTTTTAAGGTCTTTTCGCTGACGCTGATTAAAGTGTCGGCCTGATTGCGCAAATCCACCGTCTCCTTGCGCTTGCGGTCCTCAGCGGCGTGCGCTTCCGCTTCCTTTTTCATGCGTTCAATTTCGTCCTTGCTCAAATTGGAAGAACCCTGGATGGTAATATGCTGCTCTTTGTTCGTGGCTTTGTCCTTGGCTTTGACCGAGAGGATGCCGTTAGCGTCAATGTCAAAAGTCACTTCTACCTGCGGCACGCCGCGCGGGGACGGCGGAATGCCGTCCAAAATAAACCGGCCGAGCGATTTGTTGTCCGCGGCAAAATCCCGCTCGCCCTGCAGCACGTGGACTTCCACGCTGGTCTGGTTGTCGGCAAAAGTGCTGAAAGTCTGGCTCTTGGACGTCGGGATGGTGGTATTGCGCTCAATCATCGGCGTGCGCACGCCGCCGGCCGTTTCAATGCCCAAAGTCAGCGGGGTTACGTCCAGCAGCAGGATTTCCTTGCCCTGCACGTCGCCGCCCAAAATGCCGGCCTGGATGGCCGCGCCCTTGGCCACGGCCTCCATCGGGTCAATGCCGCCTTCCACCGCCTTGCCGATAAACTCCTCCACAAATTTCTTGACGGCGGGCATGCGGGTCGGGCCGCCGATTAAGATAATTTTATCAATCTGGGCGGGCGTCAGCTTGGCGTCGGCAATAGCCTGCTGCACCGGCTGGCGCATGCGTTCCACAATCGGCTTAATCAATTCTTCCAGCTTGGCCCTGGTAATCTTCATCTGCAAATGCTTGGGCCCGCCGGCATCCGCGGTAATGAACGGCAGGTTTAAATCGGTTTCCAGAGTGGTGGACAACTCAATTTTTGCCTTTTCCGCAGCTTCGCGCACGCGGTTCATGGCCATCTTGTCGCCGGTAATATCCACGCCGCTGCTCTGTTTAAAATCGCCGGCAATATAATCAATCAGGGCCTTGTCCATATCCTTGCCGCCCAGCTGGGTGTCGCCGGAGGTAGATAGCACTTCAAAAGTCGCCTGGCCGTCCACTTCGGAAAAGTCCATAATGGTCACGTCCAGGGTGCCGCCGCCCAGGTCAAACACTAAAATCTTCTGATCCTTGGACGAACTCTTGTCCAGGCCGTAAGCAAAAGCGGCTGCCGTCGGTTCATTAATCACGCGCACCACTTCCAGGCCGGCAATCTCGCCGGCATTCTTAGTCGCCTGCCGCTGGGAGTCGTCAAAATAAGCCGGCACGGTTACCACAGCCTTGGTTACCGGTTCGCCCAAAAAGGTTTCCGCGTCTTTCTTGATCTTTTGCAGAATGAATGCCGAAATCTGTTCCGGGCTGTAGTCCTTGCCACTGACTGTATAGCGGAAATTTGTGCCCATTTTCCGCTTAGCTTCAAAAATCGTGCCATCCGGATTGGTTACCGCCTGGCGGCGGGCCGGCTCGCCCACCAACAGCTGGCCTTCCTTGGTAAAAGCTACATAGGACGGAAAAGCCTTGCCGCCTAAGGAGGCGCCTTCCGCCGCCGGAATAATGACCGGCTTGCCGGCCTCCATCACCGAGGCCGCGCTGTTGGAAGTACCCAAGTCAATACCGATAATTTTAGACATAGAGTTTCTTGAATAACTTATTAATGAAAAACTAAACCGATTTAAAACTTTTCCCGGGACATCTGCGTCCGGCCCGGCTCGGCCAGGTCGCCAAGCAAAATTTCAAACGCCTGCCGGTATTGGCCGTCCGGATCAACCATGAACGGCCAGGGCTGGTCGGTTCGGATAATCTTCCGTTTGGCGCCGCTGCCACTAAGCTCCAGCGTATAATGCCCGCCCGAATACTCGTTAAACTTTGTCACCGCATAGCCGCCGCCAAGAAAAGAGATAATGTCGGCCACCAGTTTTTTATCAAACCGTTCGGCCAGCGGGCGCAATTCCCGCTGCTGATCCGGCTGCCGGATATTCTGTTCCGGATTTATTTCATGCCCGCCTGATGTTTCGTTCATATAGTGATAATCTTTACTAATAGATTCAAGCTCAGGGTCGTATCTATAATTTACGCTTACTGATTACTACCTGGCTGGGGCGGATGACCTTGCCGTTCAATTCAAAGCCGGTCTGCAATTCCTCCACCACCATCTGGTCCTGCTCGCCTTCCACCTCGCGCACCGCTTCGTGGAAATTCGGGTCGAATTTTTTGCCTACCGCTTCAATTTTCCGCACGCCCAGCTCGGCCAAGGTTTTATCCAGCTGGCCGACAATGCCGGTTACGCCCGCCTGCCAGTTCCGGTATTTACCGGCAAACTCCGGGTCATCCGCCGCCGGCAAGTGCCGCAATGCCTGCTCCAGGCTGTCCAGCGTAGGCAACAGCTTGGCCACCGTAACTTCCCGGGCGAATTCCACCAGTTCCCGGTTTTCTGTCTCCTTGCGGCGCTTGTAATTTTCAAAGTCCGCCGCCGTCCGCTTCCAGCCGTTCATGGCGGAATCAAGATCGGATTGCAGCTTATCCAAAGTTATTTCGCTGCTCTGGCCCGGCACCTGGCTGTTCTGTTCGTCAGACATAGTAATTTATCTAATCAAAAATCATTTAATCATAAAAACCAGCGCCACGCCTACGCCGCCGCCCAGCAGCTTGGCGATATATTCCATCAGGGACAGATTTTTTTCATATTTCATGCTCTTGGGGCCGACCAGGCCAATGACGCCTTTCTTGCCCGATGGCAGCTGCAGCCCGGAAACAATCATGGAATAATCCGCCTCGGCCCGGTCGGCGTGGCGGGACGGGTCGCTGTTTTTGGCCAAGCTGATCTCCCGGCCGATTTTTGCCTCGGGTCCGCGGCCGGCGTATTCGCTAATCAGCCGCTCGGCATGCGCGTCAATGTCGTCAAAAAACCGGGCAATTTCTTTAGCATCTTCCGCCGGCAGCGCCGGGTTGTCCAAAATATTGGCCAGGCCGGTGGTGGACACCTCTTCGGGAAAAACTGCGAACGATGCCTGGTTGGAATGCTCAGACAGCATTTTGGCCAGCCGGCGCCCGATTTCCGCATGTACCGCCTGGAGTTTCAACATTTCCCGCCGCAATTCTTCCTGTTCTTTCAGCGTCAGCTTTACCTTGTCCATCAGCTGGTTGACAAAGTAGCGGAAACCCTTGTCCGTCGGCACGCGGCCGGACGAAGTATGGGGCTGGGCAATATAGCCCATTTTTTCCAGCACCTGCATCTCGTTGCGGATGGTGGGGCTGCTGACGCCGAACTGATATTTTTCGGTAATATCGGCGCTGGCCACCGGCTGGGCGCTGTCGCAATGCTCTTTGACAATGGCCGCCAAAATCTTAGCTTGGCGCAGGGTTAATTCGGGGCTGGCGGTTTTTTGGTTCATAAGTTTATCCGTGTAGTTTTGATGGTATCATTATCACTCCATGGTGTCAAGTGATAATTCTGCCTCCCGGCCATCCGCACAAAACGTCGTCAAAAGACAAAAAAACTCCCCCTGATTAAGGGGGAGTGAAAATCCAAAAAAGATTTTAGTAGTTGCCGCGATCGCCAAAATTTCTCTTGGGGCGATCTTCCAACGGACGGGCTTCCTTGACGACCAGCGTCCGGCCGTTGTAGTTGGAGTTGTTCAACGCAGCGGCGGCCGCATCAGCTTCGGCGTCATTGCCGAATTCCACGAAACCGAAACCGCGGCTGCGGCCGGTCATTTTATCGGTGATTACCGTAGCAGAGCTTACTGTGCCGTGCTGGCTGAACAGCGCCTGCAAATCGTCGGAAGTGGTTGCCCACGGAATGCCGCCGACGAAAAGTTTCTTAGCCATTTGTCTTTAAGGCCTCTTAAGAGCTCATCTTGCACTCTTAAACTTATGATATTAAAAAGCTCTTTATTAAACTTCACCAGATTGCTCTTAACGAAGCCTAACACTTTTTCGACCGCCTTAAAGCAGCCGACGAACTTAAGATGATGGACTTATTATAGCAGAAACAGCCTATTCTGGCAAGGACCGGCCGGTTTTAGGCCTGATGCTCATGATGTTCGTGGTGCTCGTGGTGTTCATGATGCTCATGTTCCGTCTCCGCCAAATGTTCGCGGGTATGATGACGGTCCTGCAGGCAGACTCCCCACAAAGCCAGCAAATAAGACAAAAGCAGGGCGAAAACCGTGGCCGTGCCAGCCAGGATATATAGCATATTCTCCCGTACCTCAATTTCCTTCAACGACCGGCCGACCACGACATAGCCGGAAGCCTGGCCGCTGTTATAAGGCGCCACCACAATCGCCGCGCGCACGCCCGGAGCGGGCTGCCAGGTCAGGCGGCTTTCGCCGCGCATCTGGGCGTTTTTCAGGACACTCAGCGGCAGATCCGGGTTCTTGCCGTTTAAAATGACGGACGAACCCTGCAGGGTGCCGGTGGCGTCATAAATCATCAAAAATGGCGAAAGCGTCTTGGCCATTTCCACGGTACCGGTAGGTGGCACCAGACCCTCGGGCGACTGGCCCTGGTTAATGCCGTTGACCAGGTCTTCCGCCAGCTGGATTTGCGGATCATTGGCCGACAGGCGGTAATTCTGCTGCACGGCTACGCAGGTTAAGGCGCCAAAGACAATAATGGCCGAGGCCAGGGGCAGCCACTGCCACAGCGCCGCTTTTAACTGTTTGGTTTGCATGTTTTCTAATTTTTTACTGTTCAGTTTTTTTATTATACAAAGTTTTTGCCGTCTTGGCCATTGCACCGCCGTGCTTTGTGGTATGATAAGGTTATTCGCCGCGATTAAGGAGGTGCCCAATGACGGCGGGCATGGGGTAGTAGTACCCCACTATAGCACACAAACCAGAAACTGGAACCGGGGATTGGCCGTCGCGCTGGCCGTAGCGTGCGCGGTCACCCTCTTGCTGATTGTCCTGGACGCGCCAGCGGCAGTTGCCGGAGCGGCCGGGGAAGGAGGATATTACGTCGCCTTGGTGGCGGCGGTCAAGGAATTGCGCCAGCAGTTCCTAAGCCTGCAGTTTAAAACCGTCCTGCTGCAAGTGGGGCGGGGAAATCTGCTGGCCGAATTGGCCGACGCCGCCGCACAGCCGATGCTGCTGTGGTCCTGCTCTTTGCTGTTTCAGCAAAAACTGCCGGCCACCGCGGCATTCACCGTAGTATCCTGCCTGCTGTACTTTGTTATGGCGCGCAAGAGATAAGCGCGCCAAGCTTTTGGCCGGACCTTTGTTTAGGGGTCCGGCCATTTTTCATAAAATTCGGCGCTATGGTATAATATAGCAAATCGCTTTTTTAAAGAGCTCGCTAAAAACAGAGCCATGAGCAACGAAACAAAACATAAATTTATCCTGCCTGTAAAAAAACTTGTTAAAAATAAGGGGGATTTTCTTTGCCGCTACATAGCTTTCGGCTATAAATAGCCGGCCGGACTTGAATTTTTAATAATTTTACCTAATCATATAATTAAATAGTTAATATTTTACCAATGAAACACGAAGCAGACTTGGGGCCGCTGCTGCAATACGACAATCTGGCCATCAGCAGGGCAACCAGACAAGCCACCAATATGATAATCCAAAACCAAAACAAAGGTTTTACCCTGATTGAACTGCTGGTGGTAATCGCCATCATTGGCCTGTTGGCTTCCGTAGTCTTGGTGGCCTTAAACAGTACCAGGCAAAAAGCCCGTGATGCCAAGCGCATTGCGGACATGAACCAGATTGCCAAGGCTATGGAGCTATACTTCAACGACCATAACAGCTACCCGACCAACAATCTCACCACTTACAGCCTGCTAAGCACTTCTTCCGCACCCGGCCTGGCGCCGACTTACTTAAGCGTAATGCCCGCGGCTCCCGCGCCGGCCGACTCCACAACCTGCGCCGCCACTTACGGCGGCACCGGCCGCGTAGCCAATGACTATCAGTACGCGGGCACCGGCACCGGCAAAACCACTATCAATACCTATACCTTAACCTTCTGCCTGGGCGGCGCCACCGGCTCGCTGTCCGGCCCCTCGGTTCATACGCTGACGCCTGGCGGTTTTCAATAACCCGGACAATATAAAAAGCCTCTCCCTTAACCGGCGAGAGGCTTTTTATATTATGACAGTTTGTTTCTCTTCAGCAGCACGGCATTAATGGCCACAATCACGGTGCTAAGCGACATCAGCACGGCAGATATGGCCGGCTGCAGCAGAATGCCCCACGCGGCCAAAACCCCGGCTGCCAGAGGCAAGGCCACCACGTTATAGCCCGTCGCCCAGAACAAATTCTGCAGCATTTTGCGGTAAGTCAGCTTGGATAATTGGATAATTTTGGGAATGTCGCGTGGGTCGTTTTTCACCAAAATAATGCCGGCGGATTCTATGGCCACGTTGGTGCCGGCGCCGATGGCGATGCCCAGGTCGGCCTGGGTCAACGCCGGGGCGTCGTTGACGCCGTCGCCGACCATCGCTACTTTCATCCCTTTGTCCTGCAGCAGCTTGACCTTGCCGGCTTTTTGTTCCGGCAGGACCCTGGCAAAATACTCGTCAATGCCCAGCTCGCCGGCTACCCAGGCCGCCACGTCGTCGGAATCGCCGGTTACCATGGCTACCCTAACGCCCAAAGATTTTAACTTTTTTACCGCCTCCCTGGACTCGCTGCGGATAACGTCGCCTAAGGCAATTATGCCCAGCAGCTGCTTTTCCCTTATCACAAAAGTCACGGTCTTGCCCTGCTTTTCCAGCTGGCCGGCCTGGCCGGCCAGCTTGCCGTCCAAATTTTTACCCGTCTCCCGCATGAGAGTGGCGCTGCCGACCAAAACTTCCTTATTATTTATAATCGCCCTGGCGCCCTTGCCGGGGATGCGCTGGAAGTCTTTCACTTCATACGGGACAATGCTGCGCTTGCCGGCTTCGCCGGCCAGGGCCTTGGCGATGGGGTGTTCGGAACGGCTGTTGACCGAAGCGGCCAGCTTAAGAATTTCCTCGGCAGCGGCGCCGGAGGCGGAAATTACGGTATCAACTCCGTACTCGCCCTTGGTCAGCGTGCCGGTTTTATCAAACAGCACCGCATTGACGTCGCGGGCGGCTTCCAGGGCCAGCCGCTGTTTGACCAGCAGGCCGTTTTTTGCCGCCATGTTGGTGGAAATAGAAGCAACCAGCGGAATGGCCAAACCCAGGGCGTGCGGACAGGTAATAACCAAAACCGCCACGGTCCGCTGCAGGGCAAAATTAACCCCCGCCCCCTGCAGCAGCCAGACGACAAAAGTCAAAGCGCCGGCAATCAGGGCAACGATGGTCAGATAATAGGCAGCGCGATCAGACAGCACCTGCAGCCGGGACTTGGAATTCTGAGCTTCGGCCACCAGCTTCATCACCCCGGCCAGAAAAGTCTGTTCGCCGATTTTAGCCACCCGCACCTGCAGGCTGCCGTCGCCGTTGATTGTGCCTGCAATCACCTGGTCTGTCACGGACTTTTCCGCCGGTTTGGATTCGCCGGTGACCATTGATTCGTCAATTTCAGATTTGCCTTCCGCAATAACACCGTCAGCCGCAATCTTGCCGCCGGGCCTGACCACGAATATATCGCCGACCTGCAGCTGCTTAAGCGGAATCGTTTCGGTCTTGCCGCCGCGGACGACTTCCGCCGTGTCCGGCAGCAGCTTGGCCAGCTCGCCAAGCGCCCCCTGCGCCCCCTGCACGGCCCGCATTTCCACCCAGTGGCCGAGCAGCATAATGGTAATTAAGGTGGTCAGTTCCCACCACAGCGTTTCGCCGTGCAAAAACAGGTTGGAATACAGGCTGTAAGCAAAGGCCACGGTAATGGCCATGCCGATTAAGGTCATCATGCCCGGCTGTCCGGCTTTCAGTTCGCGCCAGCCGCCGACCAGAAAGACCCAGCCGCCATAGAAAAAGACTACGGTGCCAAGCAGCAGGGGCAGATAAGCGGAGCCGGGAAAGCCGGGCGCGGTCCAGCCCAGCAGGGTGTAGAGGATTTCCGAATACAGCACGACAAACACGCTCAAAACCAGGCTGACCCAAAACTTCTTTTTGAACATGTTGGTGGAATGGCCTTCGTGCTTGTTGAAACCGCCCATCTGCCCGTGCCCGGCATGGTTCATGCCGGCCGCTTTCCCGGACGGGACGGGCAGCAGGTTCATGCCGCAAAGCGGACATCGCCCCGGCGTATTCTGCCTAATCTCCGGGTGCATCGGGCAGGAATATATCATTCCCGCGCCATGGTTATGATTGTGTTCCATATCTTCAATTATAGCACCTTGGCAATCAAGAAAATCAACAAACCGGCAATAATTAAGCCAAAAATCCATTTGGCCGATGAGCCGGCCGGCGATTTGGCCGCCGCAACCGAAGCCTGATCCGGTTTCTGGTCATGGGAATCACAGCAGTCCATTTTTATTCCTTTCTTGTCCCTTTGGACGCTTACTGATTAAAGCCGGCGATTTTTTGTGCCAGCATATCGTTGTTGATGGCCATGGTCGGGTCGTCGTAAACAAACCGCACAATACCCTGCTTGTCCAGCACTATATAAGTATGGCCGGGGTAAGCGCCTTTGTGCATGGACGAGGCCACATCCAGCAGGCCCAGACTGCGGGAACTGCCGCCGCCCTGATCAAACAGCAGTATGGCTTTGGCCAGGTCGGGCATTTTGGCAATAGCCTGCTGCCACTGGCCAGGCTGGTCAATGACCACGGAAAACGCCGCCGTATCGCCGCCGTTGAATCTCTGGTCAAGGCCCAGCTGCACCACCTGGTTCCAGCAGGCCGGATAGCACATAATCCCCTCGTTAAAGAACAGCACCACATTTTTACCTTTCAGGCTGGCCAAGGAATACGGCTTGCCGTCTTTGTCGCTCAGCTGCAGCGCCGGCAGCGGCTTGCCGACCAGGCTGTTTAAATCTCCCGCGGGCGGGCTGCCGGCGGCCGGAGGGTTGCCGCTGGTCTTAAACAGGGCCCAGCCGGCAAACAAGACCAGCGCGGCGGCCAGAACAATGACAATGATGCTCTTTCTGCTATTCTGGACGTAATTATTATTGCTCATGGTTTTTGGATTGCTTAATGAACGCATAAACTAACAGGGCAAAAATTCCGACAATTATGATTGCCCAAACCAGCTCGGGCACGGCGGCAGTCAGGCTGCCGATTCTGTTTTGCCAGCCGGCCAGCAGCAAATTCATCTGCAGCTGGTAATCGGAACGCATGGCCAGCTCGTTGTTCCAGGCCAGATAGGTAATATAGCCGCCCATGCCCAAAAAGATCAGGCCGGAAATCAATTCCAAAATGGTAATGGTCCAGCGGCGGCCCAGCAGGCTCAACTGCACGGTTTTTTTCACGTTGGCCAGCTTTTTGGCCAAATCAATCCGGTCCAGAAAAACGGAGACGATAAACAGCGGCAGCACCATGCCAATGACGTAGGCCAGGGTATAGACCACGCCCCAGATAATTTTGCCGCTGACGGCCGACAGGGCAATGACTCCAGCCAAAACCGGCGCGCAGCAGGTGGTGGCAATGGCCGAAAAAATGCCGAGCAGATAGACGGAAGTTACATGCCGCTTGAACCGGTCGCGCAGCGCGGCCGGCGTGCTAAAGCCTTTGCCCAGCAGCATGGCAATGCCTAAAGCCGCCAAAAACAGCCCGCCCAGCGTGAAAATCTTGTTGTGGTAATGGCTGAACACCGAAGCTAGGGCGGTAAAGCCCAGGCCGATGGGCAAAAACACGGTCAAAATCCCCAGGAAGAAGACAAAAGTCATAAAATAAATTTTGTATCGCTCCTTGAAGATGTTCCCCAAATATGACGGCAGCAGCACGGAGATGCAGCATGGCGCAAACAGCGCGGCCACGCCGGCCACAAACGCCGCAATCAGGGAGGTGGTAACAAGTGGTTGCATAAAGTTAACGAATGAAAATGATAAGTCCGGACAAAATTAACAAAATCGCGTAAAAAAATTTTGTTAATTTTGCCAATTTCAAATTTTGTCACTTAACTTACTCCGCAGCCGCCGCGGCTCTGCGGCGCGGTTTGCGGGGCTACTTGCTGCAGCAATTGCTGATAGCCTTGGGCGGAAGAATATTGGGCCGACAGGGCCAGCTTGGGATCAACCGCGCTCCAGTTCGTGCCCTGCTTTTTAAAGTAGGCCGCCATGGTCAGATAGTTGTCCGGAAACCAATAGGAATTCACCGCCAAAGCGTATTTGTACATATCCGTTTTGGCCACGCCCTGGGAGGCCATCAGTTCCAGCAGCCCCAGCATGGCCAGGCCGTGGTTGCAGTCCGGCAGATGGGTGGAGTTGTTGCAGCAGGGACGGTAGATATTGGCCGCGACTTCGGCCACTAGCGCCTGCTGGGCCGCCGTCAGGCTGACTAAGCCATGCATGCCATAGTGCTGCATGGCATCGCCCCGGGCCAGAGTCCAGCCGCCAGTGGAAGCAAACTTGCCCGGATCGCCGCCGTATTTGGGATCTTTCATGTCCTCGTTTAAGATAGGATTTTTGTTGCCCAGGCCCAGTGCCCAGAGCAGGTTAAGGACGACTCCCGCATTCTGGCTGCTGATGGTCAATTTGCCGTTGCCGCTGTTTTGCAGCAGGGCTTTTTGCTCGGCTGGCAGGCCGCCGGCCGCGGCATAAAGCGCTTCAAATTTTTGCTGGTCAATAACCCCGGCGGCGAGCAGCTGCTTGCCCAAAGATCCCCAGGCAACCGGCAGCGTTATGCCGGCTGCGGGTATAACCTCCGCCATAAGCGCGGGGTCGGCCGCGGCCGGCTGGGCCGGAGACGGCTGATTGGCGGCGCCGGATAATTGCGGCGGCAGGCTGGAAGCGGTTTCTTGGCCCAGCATTTTCTGCAGCAGCGGCTTTCTGCTTATCGTAATGCTTAAGGCAAAAAACTGGTCCAGGATTATAACGGCAATGGCAGCCAGGCCGATAATTTCCAGCCAGCTGAACCGGCCCAGGCGCCGGTAGAATGTTTTCAGTCCCGTGCGCAATTTATGCAGCCGTCCCGGTGGTGGCGCGGGCGCCGCGGCCGGGCCGTGGTCCTGTTGAATGTTGTGTTCCATGGCAAATAGATTTAAATTAATTTTATTACTCCTTGCAGCAGTCCAGCATCTGGCCGATTAAGTCTTCCTTGGTTTTGGGCAACTCGTCCCGCTCCCGGCTTAAGCCGCTGCTGCTCACCAGCTTCAGGCGCAGCGCCCAAAACAGGGAATAAAGTTCGTAAGATTTGCCGAACATGTCTTTGGCTTCCTCTGTCTTGCCGGCGGACTGCAGCTTGGTGGCAACTTCCATCAGGCGCATGGCGGCGGCCAGCAGATGCTTGGTAATGCACCAGGTTTCGCCCTCGTGCCGGTCAATCATTTTGGCCAGAAGCTGCTTCCTCATTTCGCGCGCCTGGCCAAGCAGTTCAAAGTATTCGTCCTTTTTGGTCTTTTCCGCGGTAAAAAAGAAATGCTCTTCCAGGCTGACCAGATTCATAATCGCAATGCTCAAATCTTCCTCCAAAGACAAGTCAAAGCCGCCGCTTTGCTTAAGCTCGGTAACTTTTTGAATTAGCTGTTCTTGTGTTAGCTTCATATGTGCTAATACTTTCGCTATGTTTACGATTAAAAAACACCACAAAATGTGGCGCCGAAATGAACCTTGCAATGTCCCCCAGCGGTCAGGCAAAAGGAACCATGGCAAATTCAAACCCGCGCCACAACGGTTTGTGGGCCGGGTCGCGTTTTTCCAAAATGGCCAGCCAGGAGCCGATTTGGTGATGGAAGGCCAAAAGGCGGCGGCGCGTAAGCAGCCGCCAGCTCTGCAGCCTGGCCAGCAGGCTGCTTTCGTAAAGCAGCAATAAGCCGAGCGGAGCTAAAAATGAGACCAGGATAATGGCCGAAATAATGACTTTCTGGAATTGCTGCGGCGGCGCCTGCAAAAAGCTTTGCATGGCGCTTGCTTCCGTGGCGCAGCAGGACAGTCCGGCCGGCGGCTGGCGGCAGTTCTGGGTCTGCACCGCGCCGGTCGCGCAGTCCTGCGCGGCGGCCATGGCCTCGTCCATAAAAACCGTATGCAGCGCGGCCGCGGCAAAAAAGCCGGCCAGCAGAACCAAAACGAGCAAATTATAGCGGAAGAAGCGGCTCATAGCTTAACGGTTAGCAAGCCCGAACACTTCCAGCAGTTCCTGGACGGCTTTGTCCTGCTGTCCTTTCTGCTGGAACTGCCGGCTGACATGGCTCTTGAGATGGTTTTCCAGCAGGACGCTGTCCAGGCTCTTTAAGGATTTTTGCATGGAAAAAGACTGATTAAGCAGGTCCGTGCAATAAACCTCGCTCTCAATGGCCTTGGCCAGCGCCCGCGCCTGCCCTTCAATAATTTTAATCCGGTGCAGGGCCTTTTTCTTTAACTTTTGGTCAAGCATAATCCTAAATCTCCGATATAAATTAATAGGCTATACCCCTATAGCCTATATATAGTAAACCAAGCAGACAAATACGTCAAGCAATCATGCAAAAACTTACTGTGGCCTGCTCCCAATTCTTTGTAACCGCTGTCTACAGTTTAACGGATACTTGCTTAGTTGTTAATAGTCGCCGCTCGGCATAAACCGCTGGCGGCATTTTTAATTTAGTGTGAATTCTTTTGTGGTTGTAGTAATAGAGTTGAAGGTAGATGGCCACGGCCAACTCGGCCAGTTTCTTGTAGCGGTTGGGGTCACCTAGGTCAATTTTGAACTGAGAGTAGAAGGACTCCTGAAAGCCGTTCTCCCAAGGGCTGCCCTTGTGGCTCATGGAGGGCTTAAATCCCAAACTGATGGCAAAACTCATGTAAAGCTTACTTTTGTATTCACTGCCCTGGTCGGAGTGCAAAATATCTGCCCGGCCATGTTTTTCCACTGCATCCATCAGCGCCAGCAGGGGTAATTGCACCGTGTGGTTGGTCAGGATGCTCCAGCCGACAACCCTCCGGCCAAACACGTCCATAATGGTTGCCAGGTAAACGGTTTTGCCATGAAATGGAATGTAGGTGAAATCCGAAACCCAAGCAACATTGGCCTTAGTCGGAAACGGCATCTCTTGCAGCAGATTCGGGAATACTGTGCCCAAATCCTTGATTTTCTTGAACTTTTTGCCTCTCCTGCGGTAGGGCTTAATGCCGAACAGCTTCATAACACGCCTGGCCTTTTTCTTGTTAACGCGCAGCTCTAACGCAACCCTGCGGTAGCCATAGGACGGATGTTCATGGAGCACTTGTTCAATCCGGTTTTTAAAGGACCAATCTTGATCTGGTTTCTTGGGCTTGTAGTAAAGGCTGGAGATGGAAACGCCTAAGCGTTTGGCCAGTTCCTTTTTTGACAGGCCCAAGGTCTCAGCGGCCATTACGATCGTCCGTCTTTTTTTTCTCCAGTTCCAGGTCGAGCATGATCTGGCCGATGAGCTGCTTTAGGGCCTGGTTCTCTCTTTTGAGCTTGGCCACCTCCAGAATGGACGGCTGGCCGGTAATTTGCTTGTTGAGCCAACTGTATATGGTTTTGACGTGCAGGCCGTGTTCGGCGGCCACTTGGGCTACCGGCTGGCCTTCATCCCGAATCCGTTTTAAGACTTGTTCTTTAACTTCTTTGCTGACTAACGCTTTGCCTTTGGGCATAGGATACGATCCTTTCTGTATCCATTATACCGTAAAGAATCAAGTTACAAATTTTGGGGGGCCGACCAATTAAAGATGTGGTACCAGTCCATGTCATAAGATAATTCAGCTCTATTGTTTATTAGTTTTATTTTTTTCTAAGTCGTTCCAAAACCTATTTATTTCATTCCACCATTTTTTTGATTCAGGAAACAAGTGTGGTTCAAATAATTTTGGATCTATGCCATTGCTACCAGCAATGTTTTGAATGTCCTCTAATAAACCGGTGACCATAGCATTGCTCACATCTGCCGTTCCATGCTTAATAATGACTTCTATAGCCTCAAAAATACCTGAAAACTCTTTAAGGTCATTCTCTTTAATTAAGTGTACTAAATGCCTTGCGTAACTCGAAAGAAAACTATAAAAACTATCGAACTTTTTCTCACCATTCTCTTTGAAGAATTTAGAAGATATGCGGGTTAAGATATAAGTTGCCTGCTCTGCTTTCATATCACCTGCTGTGGTTTTAAAATTTTTTCCTATTAGGTCCCCAGTCTCTTTTTCGTATGTTAAAGCGTCGACAACATTTCTTTTTGTACCCGGTCTATACAGCGAATCCATAATATTTTTGAATTCTGTATTTGCTTGGGGTTTTGATTCTTTTTTCTTTTTAAATGGCCACATATAATTGGTTTCTTAACCTACTTTTTAAACCTGATATCCAGAGGCACCATCTTATCTCCATCTTTTAGGGGCGCTGGCCTCTGAATCGGGTTCAGAATTACCTCAACAGATTCATCCTCCCAACCTTCCTGGTCATTCTTTCCCAACTCAACACCTTTTTCTAAAATTTTCTTTCCATCTAAGTGTCCACTACCATCGGCTTCTGTAATCCAATCGTCTTCCTGAACTTCAACCGACACAAATTTAACTTGTTTAATTATCCTTTGGAGCGTAACTTGAACTGATAATTTTTCTATAGGGTGTTTATCGTCCTTATTATAAAGCTGCATAAAATTAACTTAATTATGGCTTAATTATACTCCTTCCATCTAAATTAAGCCATTTACAAATAAACCGCTACAAGAGCGGTTTATTAAAAACTTCCATAGAAAGACAGCGTTTCTAAGGAAATTTTTGCCGCCTCTAACATAAAAAGCCTCGCGCCGATAATCGGTACGAAGCTCTTTATTGCAATTTCCGTTAACTTTAACGGCTAAACAGTGACCCCCAACTTTTTGGCGTTGAGGCCTTTACCGCAAGGGTAAAGGAAGAATTGCCTTTATACAAAACCGTGTTACGTCAATCGTATAGAGTCTTTCGTAACTCTCGAAAGAGTTAACGACGACCAATGGAATGTATGACAACAGGCACCTTCGAAAAGGTATCAGGCCATATATTTATTCCTTAGAAAGGAGGTGATCCATCGACAGCTTCCGCTACCGATGCCTTGTTACGACTTAGCCCCAGTTATGAGCTTCGGATTGGATCCCAATAAAGGGAGCTTCATCCGCTTCCCACTTCCATGGCTTGACGGGCGGTGTGTACAAAACCTGAGAACGTATTCACCGTAGCGAGGCTGATCTACGGTTACTAGCGATTCCGGCTTCATGAGGGCGAGTTGCAGCCCTCAATCCGAACTGGGGGAAGTATTGCTAGGATTTGCTCCGGCTTGCGCCTTGGCGTCCCTTTGCCCTTCCCATTGTAGCACGTGTGTCGCCCAAGTTGTAAGAGCCACGCTGATTTGACGTCATCCCCACCTTCCTCCCGCTTAAACGCGGGCAGTTCTGTGAGACACTTGTAACTCACCGTAGGGGTTGCGCTCGTTTTCACACTTAAGTGAACACCTCACGGCACGAGCTGACGACAACCGTGCAGCACCTGTGCAGCACCCTCGAAGGCTACCCAATTTCTTGAGTATGCAGCTGCATGTCAAAACTTGGTAAGGTTCCTCGCTTACCGTCGAATTAAACCACATGCTCCACCGCTTGTGCAGGTCCCCGTCAATTCCTTTGAGTTTTAGCCTTGCGGCCGTACTCCCCAGGCGGCGCATTTATCGCGTTAGCTAGGGCACTAACGAGGGTCGATACTCGCTAGCGCCTAATGCGCATCGTTTACAGCGTGGACTACTGGGGTATCTAATCCCATTCGCTACCCACGCTTTCGTCCTAGCAGTGTCAGGAGGCACCCAGAAGCCTGCCTACGCTATTGGTGTTCCCAGCGATATCAACGCATTTCACTACTACACCGCTGGTTCCAGCTTCCTCTTTGCCCCTCTAGTTTTACAGTTTCAAAAGACAGTCTCTAAGTTGAGCTTAAAGATTTCACTTCTGACTTGTAAAACCACCTATCGGTACGCTTTACGCCCAATGATTCCGGATAACGCTTGAGGTCTCTGTATTACCGCTGCTGCTGGCACAGAGTTAGCAACCTCTTATTCTCTCGGTACGCTCAAAATATTGTTCCCGAGCAAAAGGACTTTACAACCCGAAGGCCTTCATCGTCCACGCGGCGTCGCTGGATCAGGCTTTCGCCCATTGTCCAAAATTCCAAACTGCTGCCTCCCGTAGGAGTCTGGACCGTGTCGCAGTTCCAGTGTGGGGGTTATCCCTCTCGGGACCCCTAACCGTCATAGCCTTGGTAGGCCATTACCCTACCAACTAGCTGATGGTGCCCAGGCCTCACTTTAAGCGTCTTTTGGACTTTAGCCTTGCGGCCACATGGGGAATTATCCAACCTTTCGGCTGGTTATGCCCCACTTAAAGAAAGTTCCTAGGTATTACTCACCCGTTCGCCGTGGGTCTAAACCCACTCGACTTGCATGTCTTAGGCACGCCGCCAGCGTTCATCCTGAGCCAGGATCAAACTCTTATTAGAAGATGATCCGTATCAAGATTGATACAAATCTGGCGATAATTTATTTTTGAATGGCTAAATTATCAAAGCCGGAGAATTCATTGAACTCTTTATCCTCCGCCGCATAAAGCTTTGGAGGATTTACAAAATTGACGTAACTTGCCTCCGAAATAAATCGGAGACGATGGTTTTGTACATTCTAACCACTATTCAGCTGTTAAAGTGCATGAATTTTGAGGAGACAAAACCTGGCGGTTTTTTCTTCTCAATACTCATCTTTTTCCTATTTTTGAAAAAGTGTGCGGAGAAAATTGGGCGAAAAAAAACACATTCCAACAATCTGGAACTATGTTCAGTCTCCGGGAAACCCGGAATCCCTGGCAATTAGCGGAAACTCCGCTTACACTAGGGCAAAATTGAACTGGATGTTATGCCTTTTTTAATCTCCTAGATTTAATATCTAAATCCTCAAGCATTTTATACGATTTCCCCAAAGCTGTCAAGCCAAAATCGAATACAATTTTTCCGTTATTTCTAAGCTGTCACAGCCATCTAACGGGCGGCATGCCATTGCCGCCATCTTTATATTTATAATTGCCAAAAACCAACTAAGTATTAACTTGAAACAAAATATATAAAATGTCTATAATATGAGCCAGGAGGATCGTATGTACGAGCAGTATTCGAAAAAACAGTCTTCAAACCGGATGTCGGTTTGGGCCTGCCTGATCACACTCGTTGTAATGGTGATTGGACTGTGGATGGCTTGCGGCCACCATGTCTAGGTCTAGCCCTTCGCCTCGCACCGGACCGCCTCACAACGGTCCGGTGCTGCTATTTTATTTACCCCCGGCTGACCAATTCGCGCGAAAAGGTAAGCCGCAAAAATGGGGTGATCAGACTGGCTTAAAAACCGAAAATTGCCAGCTTGTAACTTTTCTGCTAAATTTTAAGCATTATGCCTAAAAAATTCATTTTCATTCTGGTAATTTTTCAGCTGGTTTTAAGCTTTCTGCACTGGTTGCTGTATTTGGAAGCACTAGCCTTCTTTCCGGCCCTGCAGGCCCATAGCAGCGGCCTGCTTATTGCCATTATGGCCATGTCGGTCTCGTTTCTGGTTTTCTCCGCCTCCACCCATTTCCGAGAACAAAAAACCCTGACGGTTGGCTATGTCCTGGCCGCTATTTGGCTGGTCTGGGCCATGTATTTCTCCATTTTCGGCGCCGTAGCCCTGCTCGGCTACCTGGCGTTTGGCGGCGCAATAGGATATTGGGGCTGGGCCGTGTTCGCCGTCAGTTCGGCCTTAACACTTTACGGCCTGATCAACGCCCGCATCGCCCGCCTGGTCACCTACACCGTCCGCCTGCCCAACCTGCCCGCGGCCTGGAAAAATCAGACAGCCATTATGGCTTCCGACCTGCACCTGGGACAGATTTTAAAAAAGCATTTTGCCCGCAAGCTGATCAAGCTGATTAATGCCCAGGCGCCGCGGATTGTGTTCATTCCCGGCGACTTTTACGACGGCGTACACACCAATTTCCAGGAGCTGGCCGACGAATTCAAGAAGCTGGCGGCGCCCTGGGGTGTCTTCTTTTCTTCCGGCAACCACGAAATGCTGGCCGGCTATGGCGTCTGCGAACAGGCGGTCAGGAACGCCGGCCTGCGCGTCCTGGAAGACGAGAATGTGGATGTCCAGGGCGTGCAAATTTTAGGCCTGGCCTACCGCAGCGAGACCGACGAGTCCGTAGCCGAGCGCCTGGGCAAAATGAGCATTGACCCAAAAAAACCGTCCATTCTGCTCAAGCATGTGCCTGACCACTTAGGGCCGGTTACCAAAGCTGGCGTCAGCCTGCAGCTGTCCGGCCATACGCACTTAGGCCAGGTCTGGCCGTTCCGCTATATTACCAAGAAAATTTTTAAAAGTTTTGATTACGGCTTAAAAGCCATAGGCGCCAGCCAAGTTTT
>CAZJLL010000064.1:0-3472 GCA_964547145.1 uncultured Candidatus Saccharibacteria bacterium
GGCAAAAATAAATGCTGGTATGGCAGTTGCCGCGCTTATAATGATGGTATTGCGGACCGAACGTCGATAAACACTACGGATCCTGTCCCCGTCGGCGGCAGCAGATAGCCCGGATATCACAGGATATAAAACCGCAGAAAAACTATTACTAACATTCAGAATCTTTATGGCTACATTTCCTGGCAAAGAATAATAACTTACAGCCGCTGGCCCTGCTAAACCGGCCAAGACTAATTTATCTAGCTGAAGCAAGGAAGTCCCCGCCATATTGTTAATAAACATTACCAAACCGAATTTCGAAGCTTCCGCAATGATTTTAAAATCAATTGCCGGTCTAATCTTTAACCCAGAAAATACTTTTGCCGCATACCACCAATTAAAACACATGGCTATTAAAGGGCTCAAAACTGACAGAATCATTATAGCCTTAAGCCGATAGCCAACCAAAACGGCAGTTAAAATTAACAAATTAAGCGATGAACTAAAAACAAAATTCAACTTGGTCGATATATCATAACGCTGTGCTGCCTGAAAAGTAACATAAAAAGTATTGGATGAACTGCTGGCAAAAAAAGCAAAACCCGTCAGCAAAAAAATTATCCATATTTGGCGAAAATAGGATGGTTCTAGTTTAAACAACGCCGGCACAAATGGCATCAGCCCAAGCACAATAAGAAATCCTATAAAGCCAATAATTATATTGACGGCAAAAAAAGCATTTATTAGTTTGTTTAATCTGTCGCGATCTCCTGTTGCATCGGCTTGTGCAATCATCCGGGTAAATGAAGAGGCAAAACCCAAATCTAATAAGCTCAAGAAACTCATTAAGGTAATAGCAATCACATACAAACCATACTCGGCAACCCCCAACCTATGCACGACAATAGGGGTTACGAAGATGGAAAATATAATCGGCCAAGCAAAGTTAATAAAACTATACAAGCCGTTTTTTAAAGTTTTCTGGGAAAGAGTTTGCTCCATGATAAGTATGACTAGTTAAGTTCCATGGCTTTAAAAATTTCCTGGAATCTCTTTTCATATGTATGTTCGGCAATAGTTCGCTCATACCCGGCGCGTGCAATCGCCTTCCTTTCAGCTTCGTGCGCCAGGTAATAACGGCACTTATCAAGCAAGTCGGCCTGGTCCGAAAAAATTACTATTTCCCTGCCGTCAGCATAATAGTCCCGCAAATTATCCGCGTCCCCCGTCATCAAAAATCCGCCGCAGGCAGGCACTTCAAAATTTCTTCCTTTAATCTGGCGGCGCTGGGTCCCCCTAGCGGACTGAATGTTCGGCCAAAAATGAGAAATGTCCGGCGTATATTTGCCGTGTTCTTTTTTCACGAATAGCTTGGCCAGTGTTTTAAGCCGTCCGGTAACGGTCATGTACGGGGTCTCCGTAAAATTAAGGTTGATTTTACTGTATGAAAAAACTTCCAGCATTTTTTGCTGGTCCAGCCGGCCAGCCGGCCAGCCGCCACCATACCCGGCGGCCGGCAAGCCCGCCTGCTGCAAAGCAGCTAAATACCGGCCCCTGTTTCCGTAATTTTTACCCACAAAAGTAATATCAAGATTGCCCGGATTACGGGATTGTTCCTGCGGCTTATACATGGCCGCGTTTGCCGCCCACTGCGTCTTAATGACATTTTTAATTCCCAATGCCCGGTATTTGGCAGGGGCCCGGGAATCGGTCGTGGCGGCGAGCGTAAACAGCGGCGCCCAATAACGGGAATAAACCGACAGTCGCCAATGGTCGTCGGTAAACCAGTTAAAGGTCTTCGTCCCCGTCTTTCTAGTAATGTGCTCAATCGTCTCTTTTTTCAGTTCATCGGTGAACAACAGGCAAAATAATAAATCCGGTTTTTGCTCCTCAACCGTTTTAATCAGCAATGGATCAACCGCAGCGCGGCCTAATTTAAGGCCGAGTTCGTCAAAGAAAAAACCGCTTGCCTCCACGCCGACCATCCGGTGCAGCACCTCATAAAAATTCTGGTACTCAAAAGATAAACCGGCAGCCGGTTGGCCGTAATCGTATTTCAATCCGCAAAATAAAACCCGTATCATAGTTCGGTAAAAATTTTTTTAAAGGCCGCCATTGATGATAATTATATCATTGTTTATAAAGGAAAAATAGCCTTTTTGTTACGCTATAACGTTGACAAAAAAATATAAATACGGTATAATAAAAAACTTTCTACAACAAAAAGGGGGTAAGTTAATGCGCTATTCGGAGTCCGTTGAAAAGTTCAAGGCCATCGCCAAAAAACCCAAGTTTCAAGGCTGGCCAATGAAGGGAGAGTATAAATTTGGGGAGAAAATCCCCCACTTCGGCCAGACCATCTCCTACACCCTGCTGACCCCAAATGGGCCGGAAGAATACACTTCCATCCTGCGGCAGCAAGGCTGGGCTGTTGTTTTTGGAGTTACTCATGACGATAAAGTCCTAACCTTGGTTCAGTGGAAGCCCGGTGTGAATCGGGCCAGCTGGGAACTTCCTCCCGGCGGTATTGGCCCAACCAACCCCAGTGCCACGCAAGAAGAATTGCTAAAGACAGTCCAAGCTGCCTACCTCAAAGAAACGGGATTTGGCGGCGGCTGGTGGGTCAAGCTAGGCATCTCCGCCATAGAAACCGGGAAATTCCGGGGCTATGAGCCAGGGGACAAAGGCTTCAACGCCCATCTCTACCTGGCATTCGATCTGGCCAAGCAACCGGTGCTGCGGGGGCCGCAGCGGAACGAGATTATGGAGGTGCTCCCGGTACCAATTAACGAATTTCGGGAAATCCTGCGCTCGGACCTGTTTACCGAGGCTAGCGCACAAGTCTGCGCCTGGATGGCGCTTGACTATCTAAACCAGAACACCTGAATAAAAGCAAAACCGCCCCCTCGACAAAGCTCAGGGCGGTTTTCTCTTTGTCTAAATACTACTTGCGGTATTGGGCTAAGTCCAAACCCGCGTCCTTTAAATCAGCTTCCAGCATAATCTTTACAAGTTCTTTGAATTTAACTTTTGGCTTCCAGCCAAGCTTCCTCCGCGCCTTGCCGGCATCGCCCAGCAGCAAGCTAACCTCCTGGGGCCGATAGTACTTCGGGTCAATGCCTACGTATTTTTTCCAATTCTTAATGCCGACCAGGCCAAAGGCCGCGTCCAAAAACTCCCGAATGCTGTGCGTCTCGCCGGTGGCAATGACGTAATCGTCGGCTGTGTCCTGCTGCAGCATCAGCCACATGGCGCGCACGTAGTCGCCGGCAAATCCCCAGTCGCGCTGCGCGTCGAGGTTCCCGAGCGACAGGCGGCTGGCGAGCCCCAGTTTGATCCGGGCGACACCGTCGGTCACTTTCCGGGTGACGAACTCCAGGCCGCGGCGAGGCGACTCGTGGTTGAACAGAATGCCCGACACCGCGTAGATGCCGTAGCTCTCGCGATAGTTCACCGTGATGTAGTGCCCGAAGACCTTCGAGACGCCGTACGG
>CAZJLL010000065.1:0-7199 GCA_964547145.1 uncultured Candidatus Saccharibacteria bacterium
GCCGGCGCGGGCCACCGTGGGCATGGTGCCGTTTGGCGGCACGATTTTGTATGATATGCCGACGCCTACCCCGACTTTGTCCGGCGTGTGCCCGGCCCATACGGTAATAACCGATTACAGCACCGGTGTGCCGACCATTATCGGCCTGTATGTGCCTAACCTGGTCAACGCCGGCACCGGCTCAATTTTTGATTACGGCAACAACTATACCCCGGGCGTGCATGTGCTGGGCGAACATACGCTGATTCCGACGCCGACTTGCCTGATGTATCCCTATCCGGTTTATATGCTGTTCTTCAACTACGAAGAAGGCAAATTCCAGATGGGTACGGGACTGGTGCCGGGCCTATAAAATTGCCGGGCGCGCCGGCCGGTTCTTTGCCGCTGTAAAAACAAAATAAAAAAATTATGACAGCTCAAACTCTTCCCCCATTTGCCAATAAGCCCCAGGTCAGCTGGGCGCATTTTGGCGTGGTGCTTATTGCCGTGGCGCTGCTGGGCGGAGTAACGCTGCTGCAGCGGCCGGAGTTTTTCCTGCGTCCTCAGGCAAGCCAGAGCGAGGCCGCGGCAGATACGCCGCATTACTATGCTTACGTTACGCCGGCGGAAGACCAGCTGCCGGCCTTGGTGGCCGGCGCCAGCACGGACCAGGGGCCGAGCCTGATTAATGAAGACGGCACCGTGTCGCCGGTGGATATGGGCGAGGTACTGGGCGCCAGCACGGCCGACGTGCAGCTGGACCCTTCAAGCGTCAAGGCGGCAGCCGTTGTGCCGGATTCAGATGCGGCGGTAAAAAAATATCTAACTGATGTGCAGACGGTGGAGAGCGGGCCGATTGACAGCGGGGAGTTTGAAGCGGCGCTGTCTTCCGGCGATCAGGCACAGATAAACGCGCAGGCGCAAAAATTAAGTGCCGTCCGCGATAATCTGGAAAAAATGACGGTGCCGCAGGGACTGGTGAAATATTACCAGCTGACAGTGCTGCAATACGAGGCCGCCATCGGCGTGCTGCAGAATTTTACCCAGGCCGACAACAATCCCCAGTTGGTCGGCGATTACTTAAACCAGTTTCTCAAGAGCCAGCAGGATTTGGATGATGAAACTTTGGCCATACAGGATGAATACCAGATTGACTTGGGCTACACGGCCAGCAGCAGCGTAGAGAGCCTGCTGCAGCCGGATGCCGCTTCTTCCGATTATGTTAATGCGAGTGATTTCAATGCAGCGCAATAATTTTCTAAAAATTGCCGCCGTTTTTTTACTGGCCGGACAGCTGCTGCTGCCCGCTTTGGCCTTGGCGCAAATATCGGTACCTGTTTCCGACAGTAATACCGGCAACAGCCTGGGCGGCGTGGCCGGGACGGCTGCCAATGCGACCATTCAGTCAACTTTGACCGGCATTGATACCGCATCCAGGGCCTGCGCCACGGCGGAGCAGGCTTATGAGAAAACCGACAGTGCCGCCCAGCTTGGTTTTTCCGGCCTGGCGATTATTGGCGGCGATTCCGTGCTGCTGGCGCAGCTGCAGGCGAAAATTACCGCCTACAACGGTTTTATTACCTGCCGGCAAGGCGTGCTTGATTCCTTAAAGGCCGTAATTACGCCGAACGTTTTTACGGCAAATTTAAAACAGCAGATTGCCGACCAGCAGAATGCTGCCCTGACGGCGTACAAGCAAAAGCTGGAACAGGTGCAGGCGCGCTACAATAACGCCAAACAGGGCTTCTGGAAAACGCTGGTGTTTAATATTTTAATCAAAACGAGCAAATCGGTGGCGGACGCTTTGGTGACAAAGCTGGTTAATAATTATAAAATCCGCAATTACGTGGGCTACGCCGATTCGCTGGCTACGCTGATGTATGACAACCAGTTCCTGCGGCAGAATTTTCCGGACGCGCAGGGCCAGCTGATGGCGCGGGCGGTGCTGGAAAATCCGCTGTTCCGCAATCAGATTCCCTCGGCGATTTTTGTGGCGGCCGACCAGGCCTTGGGCTTTAACCCGAGCCAGCTGGATCCGGCTAGCCCGAATTTTTATACAAATCTGGCTACCGTGGGCAGCACCGCCGCCAACCCTTACTTCCAGCATTCGGTTTATGTGGGCGGCGTAAATCAGGCCCATGCCACGGCGCTGGCTTACGCGCAGAACCAGATTAGCCAAAGCAACGGCTATAAGGCGCCGGTAACCTGCGCCGGCAGCCTGGCGCAGCAGCAGTTCATTGACGCGCAGAACAAAGCGGCCCTGGACAAACTGAACAACCGCAGCAATCTCTTGGCCAATTTGCAATCAGCCCAGAAAGCCGGCCAACAAGTTTCCGCCAGCGATTTGGCCAAAGCGCAGGCCGATTACACTGCGGCTTACAACTCCTGGAACAACCTGCCGGATACCATGGGTACTTCCAGTCCCGCTATTATTATGTGCGAGGCCGTTTCCTCCCCGGCCAATCTGGTCAACCAGGGCATTGACCAGGCTTTTAACGCCATCGGCGTCAACATGGCGCAGTATAACAACAATAATCTGCCGGCCTTTATGAACATAATCGGCAGCGTGGCGTCACAGATCGGCAGCAGCTTTATTCTGGGCGGATCGGCCGGCGCCAAGGGCGCGGCGCTGATTAACGAAGGCACAGTGGTGAATGCGGCGGTCCAGGCCGGCACGGATGCGCTTTACAGCAATGTTTCCGCCAATTTGGCCAACGGGGTGGACTTTGAAGCCGCGCCGGCTTCCAGCGGCCAGGCCAATACTTATACTTTGAGCTGGAATGTGATTACCGCCCAACTTGGTACCGCTAGCTTTGCAACGGTATCCGGGCCGGGCATTGCCGCCACTACGGTTGACCCAAAAACCAAGCAGACAATCCCCAATAAGCTGCCGTTGTCCGGCAGTGCAAACGTAACCGCGGCCGGCGGCGGTAATTACATCCTGACCGTGTTTGATGCCAGCGGCAAATCCCTGACCGCGGTCACACTGACCATTACGCCGCCCAGCGGCGCCCAGGCATTGAATGCCGACGAGCTGCCCCACGTTTTGGGGGCCTCCACAATAAAAGCGGCCTTGCAAATCCGCGGGCCAACGCCTCAATTCACCATCCGCTAGTTTTGAAAAACAAAAACAAGCTATACAAAGCAGCCGCCCGCAGGGCGGCTGCTTTGTATATTACTAGCGATTAGGCAGCTATTTTGTGATTTTTGCATTTTGTGGTATAATTTTAATGAAATTGATGGCTGTGGATGGCTGTTATTAAGTATTTAAAGCCTTGTTTCTGAAACAAAATTTTCCAGGCAGGAAAAAAACTGTGAAATTTGCAGCAATAGCAGGATTGTTGCTTTTTTTAGTGTCTTCATTAACGGCAGAATTTTTTTTCACACCAAAAAGAGCAGACGCAGCAAATATTGATCTTAATTCGGTCAATGCTACCTTGGCCGTAAGCAATAATCAGGCAAATGTAGCCAGTGGCAATGGCGTATCCTTTAAGGCCACATTAACCCTGAATAGTCCGAGCCAGATAGCTTTAAGCAATATAGTTCCGGGCGGTCCTGGAGCCGGGCCGACTGGTAGTGGTGGTGATTTATTGTCGGGTACCTATAGTTTGATGGGGGTTAATGTGGGCGTGGTCAGCAAAGCCCAAAGTAGCAGCGCATGTAAGACATTTACGGGTTTGGTGACCTCAAATTTATTTCGTTGTGATTTCATTTACACGACCGATGACTGGTACGGAGCAACTTGGAGCCAAAATCAAACTTTAACGTTTAACGTTAATCTATCTGCCAGTGATTTGCAAAAGTTAGGTGTTCAGTATTCAGATAGTGGAGTGTCAACCGAAATATATGTTTATGGCAATTTAGAGCTCATAGACAACAGCGGTAATCTTGTCGATGGTTCTTTTCAAACAGCTAAAAGTTTTTATGTTCAAGGCTTTAATACGGCGACCGAAGCACAGAATGCCTCTACAAATACTAATGTTCCTCAAAACGGCTCCGTATCATCCACTCCTTCCTCAAACGGCAATGATGGCTTAATTAAGTTGCTCAATGAAGTCATTTCTTTTATTTTTGCCTTTATAGAAAACATTGTTTATTGGATTTTTGGCGCTTTTATCCTACCGCTGATGAATGCGGTTTTATCTATATCGGTCTACAAAGACAACTTTGTTGCCGTCATTTATCCCGGCTGGATTGTGGTGCGCAATGTCTGCAACATCTTTTTTATTATTTCTTTAATAACCATTGCCTTGGCCACGCTATTTCGCGTGGAAAGCTATCAGTACCGTCACCTGCTGGTCTCCCTGGTGGTGGCGGCCTTGCTGGTGAATTTTAGTTTGGTCATAGGCCAGGCAGTTTTGGGTTTGGCCGATACACTGCAGGCGCAGTTTTTAGGCCATAACCAACAGCAAACGGAGCGGCTGGCGCAGGAGTTGATGGTTAACAGCCGTAGTGTAATTTTAAATTATTCAGCTTCCCAAAACTCAGCTTCTTCAGCTGCCGCAACCTATAACAATGATACTCTTGCCGGCACGGTGCAGGCATTCTTTTGGCTGGCCATGTCTTTGGGTGCCTTTGGCGTGTTCTGCGCCATTGTCATTTTTTTGACCATACGGGTTGTGGCGCTATGGATTTTGCTGCTGATTTCGCCGGTGGCTTACGCCTGCGGCGTGCTGCCCGCTACGTCGCATTATCGGGAAGAATGGTGGAAGAACTTTTTGAAATATGCTTTTTTTACCCCGATAATGGCTTTCTTTTTGAACATGGCTGTAGTAATGGTTACTAACGCCAAGAACAGTAGCATATTAACGCAAGTTGCCAATAATTCTTCACTAGCCAACACGCACGGAATTGCCAATCTGGTACTATCCATTGGCAGCGATGTTTTGCTTTTGGTATTCCTTTTGGTTTCCCTGAAAGTAGCCGATATGGCCGGCATTTACGGTGCTTCGGGTATTACCAATATTGCCAAGCGGGGCCTGTTCCTGCCATTTACCGCGGCAGGAAAAGTTGCGGCCGGCGGTGCTGGAATTTTGGGCGGCTATGGCGGCAGAAAATGGAACGAGTGGACTTCTAACATAAGGGGTCATGAAGAAAGGATTCCGTTTTGGCGCGCCGCCGCTTTTGCCGCGTTAAACCCCGTTGCCTTTACTAAGGGTTTAAGTAAACAGTCAGAAGAGCGTTCTCATCGGGCCCAGGCTAAAGCTGAAGCTGCGGGGTTAGAAATGGCCGAGCAGCGGGCATCATCATTAAAAGCGATTTTTATAGGCAGCTATAAAATTAACCCTCATGTTTTGCAGCACGAAAAAGAAGAGGAAGATAAGCATGTTAAAGAATTGCAGAATTTGTCCCGTGCTGAAATTGCAAGAAGAATGCATCAGATTGCCATGATGGGCAATAATCTAGAAGAAAAGGCTGCCAAGCGAGGTGTCTATAAGCTGGCTATGAGTAAAGGATTTATTGATGATGCGGTAGGCGAGACTGCAAGCACTGAGGAAGGTCAGAAAATTATTGATAAAATGTTAGCTAATCATTGGTTGCATACAGATGATTTTGACACTTCCGACTTAACTGATAAAAACGGCAATAAAGTCATTCAAAAAGAGGATGGCACTTTTTCGGTCCGGAACAAAGCCACTGGACAGGTTAGTGCTATTGGCCGAAAGGATATTGCTTTGGTTGCCAACAGCCATTCCACCCGGCGGGCATTTCAGATGGCAATGTTTGGCGGAGAACTTCATAGGGAATATGTAAATAAGACTAATGGGACTAGGAAAAATAAGCTTGGGGCAGGTGATAGTCCTGATGATTATGAATTAACCGAGACTTATCATATTAATGATCATGCGGCAGCCCGTCTGATTACTCAGGAAGGAGAGACAGAAGCCAAGGCCACCGGCCACTTGGAATATATGACTGATATGGTAACAGAGCCGGGTACGGGCGAATATACTTCGTATGCTTTGAGGAGAGTAAAGGATGATATTACCGGCAAGGATATGTGGGTCAGCGATGGCGAGAAAAATATGGCCGCAGCGGAACTGGCTAAATATGAAGGCAGGCGAGGAGCTCAGATAGCTTGGCATTCTATTATTAGTTCTGATGGTCAAAATTTCAGCAAGGATAATTTTGCTGTTTGGGTAAAATATGTAAAAGACAATCCAGGGTTTTTACAGGAAAGAATGGCTAACAAACTGATTACCGGCAGTGCCAGTGCTACGGATCAGCAAGTAGTTGATAATGCCAAATCGTTTCGGCAAAATTTAACATTGAATTTGGAGTCAAATTTTGCTAAAAATCTAAAAATTATGTGGGAAATGGATCAAGAAGCAACCAAAACCCTGTTGGCAAAATTTTCGGGTTTGAAAAGAGGGGACAAAGGCGACACCTTGGATAACAGATTGGCTACTGGTAAGATTGTAATAAAAGATAACCAAGGCAACGAAACTCAACTTGGCAGCTAATATATGAATGTAGACGCGGATGAAATAAAAAATTTAATGTTTAGCCTCAAGGAATTGTCGAGCTTTTTGGCATTTTTATCTCCACAGGAAGTGGATAGGTTTGCTGATGTTTTAAAAGCCGGTTTTGCCAATGTAGACGATGCCGATAATAAGCTAATAGGGAATTATAAGTTATGGTCTGTTAAGGTTAAAGGCGATATTGTCAAAGAACTAGACAGCGCACAAATATATTTTGGCCTGAGGGATTTGACTGCCCGTTTCCCGTTAGATATTTTTTTACAAAATTTTTACTCCTCAATATCTAAACCTAAGGTATAAAAATGGATTGGACTAAAATCCCGGATGTTGAAAACTTAAAAAATCTAAGGCCGGCGGCATTATTTGAACCGGATATTTTTGAGTCTGTTAAATACAGAGCTTGCGATTATACGGATGCTTTGGATTGGGATGATGCCGTAAATTTTGCCCGCTTGCTGGAAGACAAATTAAAACAGGCAAACATTGCTGATCAGCAAAGTCGTATTTATGCCACAGTGTTGATGTTTTGGGTATGGAAGCTAAAACTATTTGCCTTTGCCTCTTTACCCAGTCAAGAACAGACTGATCTGCTAAAAAATAATCTTGTTAAAATGCTCTTGGTCGGCTTGGATGTAAAGAGCTACATAATAGATTCCTTTGAGGTTTATGGCAGCGCCAAAGCAATTCAAGACGGGGTAAATACTTTATTATTAGCTTTGTACAATTCGACCGAGCTGC
>CAZJLL010000066.1:0-13055 GCA_964547145.1 uncultured Candidatus Saccharibacteria bacterium
GGCCCGGCGCAAGGCCTTACTCCAGCATTCCGGTCTGGCTTAGGCGCATAAAGACATAGGAAAAAAACTGCTTTTTGGTTTCATACAGCATGTGGGAAAAAAGCTTGCGGGCTTCCAGAATGTAGTCTATCAGCGGATCCTCGGAGGCATAGCCGAACAGGCCGGCTTCTTCTTTTAAAATTTCCATCAGTTCCAGGTGGCTGCTCCACTGGTTGTCAATAATTTCCAAAATCAGATTTTGCGCAGCCTGATAAACTTCGGCGTCCCGGCTCAAGCGCTGGATGCGCGACTGCAAAAATCCCGCCAGTTTGGCCTGGGCCTGCTACAGCGGCGCGGCGGAAGAGCCGGCACGCTGATAAAAAGGGTTAAACCAGTCATTCAATACGCCCTTGGGCGCCTGCTCCAGCTCCTGCCGCTGTAGCTGCCGGATTTCTTCTGTCTTGGTTTCCACCGAAAAGACCGCGCCCAATTCCCGGGAGATTAGAGCCGGATCTTCCAAAGCAAAAATCTCCTGCATGATTTCAGCGACGCCGCTCTGCAGAAAGGCAGCAAAATTTTCCGGACGCTCGAGCAAGCTGTCACGCAGGGCGTAAACATAGCGGCGCTGAAAATTGACTACGCTGTCGTATTTGTACAAAAACAGGCGGCCGTCCAGATTGCGGCTTTCCACGAAATCCTGGGCGCGCTTAAATGCCCGGTCCAGCGACGGACCCGAGACGTATTCGTCCTCCGGGATATCATAAGCTTCCATCAGGTCAATGACCCGCTCGCTGCCGAACAGCTGCATAATTTCGTCCTCCATGGAAATCAAAAACTGCGATTCCCCCGGCTCGCCCTGGCGGCCGGCCCGGCCGGCCAGCTGGTCGTCAATGCGCCGGCTTTCATGCCGCTCCGTGCCCAAGACACACAACCCGCCCAGCCGCTCCACCCCAGGGCCCAATAAAATATCCGTACCGCGGCCGGCCATGTTGGTTGCCACCGTAATCATTTCCTCCTGGCCCGCGGCGGCGATTTTTTCCGCCTCGGCGCGATGGTCCTGGGCCGTCAACAGCTGATACGGCAAGCCGGCCTGGTCCAGCACTCCAGCCACCGCGTGGGCCATTTCCACATTGCGGGCGCCAATCAGCAACGGCTGGCCTTTGCCGTGGATTTCCTGGATTTTTTTTAGCAGGCCCAAAAACTTGCCCCGCTGGGTCTTAAAAAACAAATCGTTATGCTCCCGGCGGATAACCTGGCGATTGGTCGGAATCTGCACTACATCCAGCTTATATACCTGCTTGAACTCGTCGCGGGAGCGCATAACCGTTCCGCTCATGCCCGACAATTTTTCATACATCGGAAAAAAGTTCTGGAAGGTAATGCTGGCCTGGGTACGGTCGGCCTCCTTGACTTTAACCTTTTCCTTGGCCTCAATTGCCTGGTGCACCCCGTCGGTAAACCGCCGGCCCGGCAGCACGCGGCCGGTAAATTCGTCCACAATCTCTACGCCGTCCTTGGTCAGAATGTAATCCCGGTCTTTTTCAAACACGACTTTGGCCTTCAGGCAGACATCCAAATAAAACACATACATGGGATTGTCTTTGGCGAACACCGGGCTGCCCAATAATTGTTCCACTTTGCCCAGGCCGGCGTCAGTCATAAAGACTTGCTTCTGCTGGTAATCCACGGTGTAATCTTCGCCTTCTTTCAGCTTATCCGCCAGGCGGGTAAACAGGTCGTAAAAATTCCGCTCTTCCTTGACCGGCTCGGCGATAATCAGAGGCGTGCGCGACTCGTCAATCAGGATGCTGTCAATCTCGTCCACAATGCCGAAGTATAAAGGATGCTCGGGGCGCAGGACCCGGTCGCTGCGGGCAAACACCAGATTATCGCGCAGATAGTCAAAGCCAACTTCCTGATTGGTTACGTAAGTAATGTCCGCGGCATAGGCCCGCCGCCGCGGCTCGCTGGCCATGTCGGTGGTAACATAGCCGGCCGACAGGCCCAAAAAATTATACAGCCGGCCCATCCACTTGGCGTCGCGTTCAGCCAGATAGTCATTGGTCGTAATCAGGTGCACGCCATGGCCGAGCAGGGCGTTGGCGTAAACCGGCATGGTCTCGGTCAGGGTTTTGCCTTCGCCGGCCTTCATTTCCGCCACCCGGCCGGAATGAATAACCAAGCCAGCCAAAATCTGCACGTCATATGGGACTTGCTTCAGCACCCGCCGGGCCGCCTCGTTAACCACGGCAAAAGCCTGGACCAGAATGCTGTCCAGCGGCTTGTTCTTTGCCAGATCGTCGCGGAAAGCCAGGGCGGCCAGGCGCAATTCCCGGTCGCTCCAGCTTTTCAATTCCTCCCGCTCGCGCACGACCAGCCGGACGCGGTCGCGCAATTCCAACAAGGCGCGATCGTCTATATATTTATTAACCTTGTCTTTAATGTCTTCCAAAAATGGCATGGCTTTGGCCCAAGGCCGGGCCGCTGATTTTTGTTTCAAAAGTTTTTTGCCGATTTAATTATACCATAAAAAGGACAACTGTGCTATAATTTAAGAAATCAGTAATTTTCAATTTTATGATGGTTTTTTGGCTTGTTATCATTGTGCTGGTTTTGCTTTTAATCGGCCTGTTTAATTCACTGATCTCCTCCAAAAACCGGGTGGATGAAGCCTGGAGCGACATTGAAGTCCAGCTTAAGCGCCGCTATGATTTGATTCCCAACTTGGTGCAAACCGTCAAAGGCTACGCCAGCCACGAAGCCGGCGTATTTGAAAAAGTGACAGCTGCCCGCAGCGCAGCCATGAACGCCGGCGGACTGGACGACAAGCTGGCCAAAGAAAATGCTTTGTCCGGGACCTTAAAAAGCCTGTTTGCCGTGGCGGAAAATTATCCCGAACTCAAAGCCAACCAGAATTTTCTGCAGCTGCAGGGCGACCTGACCGACACCGAGGACAAAATCCAGGCGGCGCGGCGCTTCTACAACGGCAACGTGCGGGATTATAACACCAAAATTCAGCAGTTCCCGGGAAACCTGTTTGCTTCCTTGTTCGGCTTTGCCAAGAAAGAATTTTTCGGCATCGACGACAACGGCCCGGAAGCCCAGCCTGTCAAAGTTCAATTCTAGTTTTTCAAGTTATAAAGTTCCTCAAGTTCTTCGGCTAATTTAAACCGGATACCTGATAAACTTGGAACTTTTGCAACTACCCATTCATGCTGACATACGATCTAATCAATAAAAACAAGCGGGAAAGCTGGCTCCTGATCTTCAGTTTTCTGATTGTCATTTCCCTCATCGGCTTTGTCTTTGCCCAGGTCTACCAGAACAGCGCCATCCTCTATTTTGCCGTGGGTTTCAGCGTCATCTCCGCGCTTATCTCCTATTTCTTTTCCGATTCCATTACCCTGACCCTGTCCCGGGCCCAGCCGGTGGACCGGCAAAGCAACCCGGAACTCTACCGGGTGGTGGAAAACCTTTGCATTGCGGCCGGCCTGCCCACGCCGCAAATTTACGTGATTGAAGACAGCGCGCCCAATGCCTTTGCCACCGGCCGCGACCCCAAACACGCAGTCATCTGCTTTACCACCGGCATCCTGCAAAAGCTGGAACGCACCGAACTGGAAGGCGTGGCGGCGCACGAATTATCGCACATCGGCAACTACGATATCCGGGTTATGACCCTGGTCGTGGTTTTGGTCGGCACTATCACCCTGCTGGCCGACTGGTTCCTGCGCTTCTCTTTCCTGGGCGGCCGACGGCGCTCCAATGACAGCGAGGGCGGCCAGCTTGGCCTGATCTTGTTCGCGGTCGGCATCCTGCTCGCTTTGCTTTCCCCCCTGATCGCCACCCTAATCAAGCTGGCCGTTTCCCGGCAGCGGGAATACTTGGCCGATGCCTCCGGCGCCCTGCTTACGCGCTATCCGGAAGGCTTGGCCCGGGCGCTGGAAAAAATTTCTGGCGACACCGAACCGCTGGAAGCCGCCAACAAAGCCACGGCTCATATGTATATTGCCGACCCGTTCCATCAGGATGTGGAAGAAAGACCATCAAACGCAGTGGGGGCGAATCACGGCAGCAGGGGCTGGTTTGCCGGCCTGTTCAATACCCATCCGCCGATTGAAGACAGAATCAAAAGGCTGCGGGAGATGAATCTGTAGTTTGTAGCTATGCCTCCCCCGCTTTCGCCTGGCAAAAATCCTTCTACGACCGTGTAATCCGCCGGGAAG
This sequence comes from uncultured Candidatus Saccharibacteria bacterium, assembly GCA_964547145.1. Classification (GTDB taxonomy): domain Bacteria; phylum Patescibacteriota; class Doudnabacteria; order UBA920; family UBA920; genus PALSA-1336. Next base: position 4,206 of record CAZJLL010000066.1, read on the forward strand.
AATCGCTGGATAAAATTCGCCAATGCATCGGCAACAATCCTAAACAATGGGAGCTGGATCAATACAATCCCCGGCACCCCCTAAAACAACAATTTGGCAATAACCGGCCCGCGGAACCCGCGGCTCTTTAATTTTGCGGCCAGTTTCTGTTTGGCTCTATCGGCGCCGCCTAATTCGGCCCCGCCGGGACGGCCTGTATCCATTCTTACGTCTTTTTGCAGCAGCCGCCGCGCTATTTTCAGTTCCTCCGCCTCGCCCAGGCCCTGTTCCAGCACGCGTTCAATCAGGCCCTTGTCCAGGCGCTTCTCCATTAATTTTTTTTTGATGCCGTAATAGCCGAAGTTCTTATATTTTTTCAGGTTGTCCAGATAAATTTCCGCAAAACGCCCGTCGTCCAGATAACGGCTTTCCAGCAGCTGGCCGATAACGTTTTCCGCGGTTTGTGCGTTATATTTTTTAAGCCGCAATTTTTCCCGCAACTCCCCGCTGGTCCTTAAATGCAGGCTCAGCAGATAAATCGCATAGGCATAGGCTTTTGCCTGCTCTGTGCCCGCTTCGGCCATAGTTACCTTTCCAAAGACAGCAAATTATTAGTTAGCACTCTCTTGACTTGAGTGATAATTTTGCTATAATCAATTCATGTGAGATAATTTAAGTGTATCAAATCCAGGTTAGCTGTCCATTTATCAAATTATCAAATTTTGCATGACCAATTTCACTTACATTTTAGAGCGGCTTTCCAGCCGGGCCAAGAATGCCTTGATTATGGCGCAGCTGGCCAGCGAGGAACTGAAGCACGACCATATCGGCACGGAGCATCTGCTCTACGGCGTCGTATCCGAAAAAAGTTCGTTCGCCGCCGAAATCCTGACTAAGACCAAAATGAGTCCGGAAATCGTCAAGCAGGAACTGGTCTTGGTCAACAGCAACAACACAGTCTCGGCCTGGAAGCCGGTGCTGTCGGAAAACCTCAAGCTGGTGATTGAAAAATCAGCCATCATTGCCAGCCAGTACGGCTATCAATTCATCGGCACCGAACATTTCCTGTTCGGCCTGCTGACCGTGCCGCAGAACAAGGCCAAAGTTATTATGTCCAAACTCGGCATTGACACGCACGAGCTGGAGCACAACCTAATCAGCGTGTTTGAAAACATTTCTAAATTCCCCGATATGCCCGGCGCGCCCGAGGGGCCGCAGCAGGCGCCGTTTGAGAATGGTTCCCCTGCCCCGGCCGGCCGGCCGCTGGACGCCAAAAAGGGCAACCTGCTGGAATTCTTCACCACCGACCTGACCAAAAAGGCGGCGGGCGGCCTGATTGATCCGGTTATCGGCCGCAAAACCGAGATTGAACGGACGATTTCCATCCTCAACCGGCGCACCAAGAACAACCCCATTTTGATCGGCGAAGCCGGCGTCGGCAAAACCGCTATTGTGGAAGGGCTGGCCCTGGCCATTACCAAGCGCGAGGTGCCCGATTCGCTGCTGGACAAAAAAATCCTCTCCTTAGACCTGGCGCTCATTGTCGCGGGCAGCATGTTTCGCGGCGAATTTGAAAATCGCCTCAAGCAGATTATCGACGAAGTTAAAAATGACCCGAAGATTATTTTATTCATTGACGAGCTGCACACCATGGTCGGCGCCGGCGCCACCACCGGCAGCCTGGATGCGGCCAACATCTTAAAGCCGGCACTGGCCCGGGGCGAACTTAGGGCCATCGGCGCCACGACCTTAAACGAATACAAGCAGCATATTGAAAAAGACGCGGCCCTGGAGCGCCGCTTCCAGCCGATTCTAGTGGAAGAGCCGACGCCGGAAGAAACCATGGCCATCCTGCAGGGCCTGCGGCCCAACTACGAAAAACACCACAATGTAACCATTACCAACGAGGCCATCAAGGCGTCCGTGGAATTATCCTCGCGCTACATCCAGGACCGATACCTGACCGACAAGGCCGTGGATTTGATTGACGAAACCGCTGCTTTTTTGCGCTCCATCAACTCCAACAGCAAACTGCTGCGCGCCACCAAAAAGATTGAAACCGACCTGGCCGCGCTGGAGGAAGAAAAAACCAAGGCGGTATTAAACCAGGATTTTACCACAGCGCTGCACCTTAGGACGCAGGAAGAAAAACTGCTGAAACAGAAAGAACAGTTAAGTAAAAGCCTGGCGGCCGAGGAAAAAGCGCCCAGCCACATAATTTCCGCCCAGGACATTGCCCATACCGTGTCCATGATGACCAAAATTCCCCTGCAAAAGCTGGAAAAAACCGAAATCGGCAAGCTAAGCAATCTGGAAAAGATTCTCAAGGCCAAAATTGTCGGCCAGGATACCGCGGTGGAGGAAATTGCCAAAGCCATCCGGCGCAGCCGGGCCGGCTTGTCCGACCCCCGCCGGCCGCTGGGTTCTTTTATTTTCCTCGGGCCGACCGGCATCGGCAAGACTGAAACGGCCAAGGTGCTGGCCCAGGAAGTATTTGAAGACGAAGACGCGCTTATCCGCATTGACATGTCCGAGCTGATGGAACGCCACAACGTGGCGCGACTCATCGGCGCTCCGGCCGGCTACGTCGGCTACGGGGAAGGCGGACGTCTGACCGAAGCGGTCCGGCGCAAGCCCTACTCGGTAGTGCTATTTGACGAAATTGAAAAGGCCAATCCGGAAGTATTCAATATTTTCCTGCAGATCCTGGAAGACGGCCAGCTGACCGACGCCGAAGGTAAAAAAGTCTCTTTCCGCAACACCGTCATTATTATGACCTCCAACCTGGGCATGCAGGAACTGACCAACCAGGCCGCCAAAATCGGCTTTGCCGACCACAGCGAAGACGCCAAGGGCCAGAAGAACCGGCTGGAACAGGAATACGAAAAAATCAAATCCGGCGTCATGGAACAGCTGCGCCAGGAGTTCCGCCCCGAGTTCTTAAACCGCATAGACAAAATTATCGTCTTCAAGCCCCTGGGCTTTGAGGAATTGAAAAAGATTACCCAGCTGCAGCTTATGCGCCTGCAGGAACGGCTGCTGAAACAGAACGTCCAGCTCAAAGTTTCGGCCGGCGTCATTAAATTTATTGCTGAAAAAAGCTTTGATCCGGCCCAGGGCGCCCGTTTCGTCCGCAAAAACCTGCAGGACTTGCTGGAAGACCCCCTGGCCGAAAAACTGATTACCGGCAAGGCGCTGGAGGGCGCCCGCATTTCCGCCGACATCAAAAACGACAAAATCAGCTTTACCCTGCACAAGGCGGAAAAATTGGCTGCCGTCCCGGCATAAACAAAAATCTTAAAGCCTCCTCAGGCCCAGGGGAGGCTTTTTAATTCGGCGCGCACCTGCTAGACTATAGGTAAAAGAGAAATCAACGGCAAAACGGTGTATCAAACCTGGCTGAAACCTTTATTTGCGGACGTTAAAGCCTTTGTGCTGGATACGCTTTTCCCCATGACCTGCCTGGGCTGCGGCCGCGAAGGCAGTTTTTTATGCTCCGACTGCAGCGCCCTGCTGCCGCGGGTGGAATACCAGCGCTGCATCGCCTGCCAAAAACCAACCCCTTTCGGCCTGACCCATCCCGGCTGCCTGAGCCCGCAGGGCGCGGACGGGCTGATTAGCTGCCTGGATTACCATGACCCGGCCGTAAGCAAAATTATCATCCGCGGCAAATATTATTTCCTGCCCGGAGTCTACGCCCTGCTCGGCCGGCTCCTGGCCGAATATCTAAAAGCCAACTATGCCGGATTGCTGGCCGGCCCTTCTGCTTTTGTTCTGGTTCCGATACCGCTGGCGCCGGCCCGCCGCCGCTGGCGGGGCTTTAACCAGGCGGAGATTTTATGCGAGGCCCTGGCTGCGGAATTAAGCCTGCCGGTCTGCCGCGCTCTGGTCCGCCACCGCCGGACCAGGACGCAAAAAGACCTAAAACGGGAACAGCGCCTGGCCAATATGGCTGGCGCCTTTTCCATAAATCACAATCTTAAACCTGAAATCTTAAACCGCAACTTGCTGCTGGTGGACGATGTTACCACCACCGGCGCCACCTTGCTGGAGGCGGCCAAAGTGCTGAAGCGCAACGGCGCGGGCCAGGTTTTCTGCCTGACCGTGGCCAGGGATTAAAAAAGCCTTATGCGTCCCAAAAATTTCTGCCAGTTTTTAAGGCTTCAAGATAAGTCGGAACGGTTCCAAAAAGAGGCCGGGGCAGCTTGTCCATCTCATACCAATCCCAGCGCTCAATTTTATCCGGCTCCATAATCTGCGGCTCTCCGCTTTTCCAATCGGCAATCAGGCCAATGTCAACAAAATGCTTCGGGGCATAATCTTTCAGATTCGAAAGGCGGAGAAAACGGATATTTTTAATTTCCATCCCGGTTTCTTCTTTGACTTGGCGTCTGGCGCAGGCCTCAAACGACTCCATATATTCCATATGTCCGCCCGGCCAGGCGTATTCACCGGCTCCGTGCGAGCCTTTTCTTTTGCCCAAAAGCACTATGCCGTCTTTAACGATCATGACGCCTATGCCGACTTTTGGCCGCTGGTCTTGGTCCATATCTCAAACTTCAAAATGTTTTTTTATAAATGCCCTGCCCGATCCCGATTTAAAATACTTTTCTAATTCAAATGCCTTATATCTATCCGAAAGCGCAACATAAAATTCTAATGTAAGGGGCACTCTATCTTTTGTTGCTGGAACATAGCCTTTTTGATGCCTATTAAACCTGTCTTTAAGGTTATCGGTACAGCCAACATAATAACCACCTTTGCACTTCAGACTATACACATAGTACATATAATCCGCTTTCCGATAATCAAACTTCGGTACCAGGCATGCCCGCCTTCGCTCATCTCTGGCGGACTTCGTCACGCCATAGCCGAGCTTCAGCGAGGCGATGGCGGAGAGGGAGGGATTCGAACCCTCGAAAGGATTTTACTCCTTTACCGGTTTAGCAAACCAGCGCACTAGGCCACTATGCGACCTCTCCAAACACTCAGCTTAAATTCAAAGCACAGCTATCATACACCCCCTTATTTTACTGAAAAAACCTCTGCCGGTCAATTGCACCAATGAATCGAAAGCTCATAAAAAAGCGTATTATATGCTAGAATGACTACTGGCTAAGATGCCCTAAAAAAGAATCAAGGGCCGCGCAAAGAGACAAAAACGATGGAAATTCACCGCTATTTGCCGAATTCTTGCTTAATCAACAGCTTTTGTAACAAATGAACCCAAATTCCGTCTTTAGTATTAGCTCGCACGGCAGCATTCAGCAGCAAAGCGATTTCAACCTGGATTTGTTCCGGCGGGCGCAAGGCGGCGATCAGGCTGCTTTCGGTGAAATCTACACTCTGCTTTTCGGCAAGGTCTATCGTTTTATTTTTTACCGCGTCGGCCACAAGGAGCTGGCCGAAGATCTCGCCGAAGAAGTTTTCCTCAAGGCCTTTACCAAAATCTCCTCGGTCTCGGAGCAGAAAGCATTCCTAGGCTGGCTCTATCAAATCGCCCGCAACCAGGTGATAGATTACTACCGGGAAAAGAAAATCACTATTGCGCTGGACGAAATTGAAAACACCCTGGAATACGAAGCTAATCTGATTGATGTTGTTAACTTAAGCCAGCAGCAAAAAATCCTGCTCAAAATTATCAAGGAGCTGGCGCCGGAACAGCAAATTGTGCTGAAACTGAAATTTTTTGAAGAACTGGATAACGAAGAAATTGCCGAGATGCTGCATAAAAGCCAGGGTGCCATCCGCGTCATCCAGCACCGGGCCATTACCAAACTCCAGGAATTAATTGACAAATTAGATTCAACCGAAGATTAAATTCATGCGTGATATCAGCGACATTTTTGACGAAGCAGCGGGGCTGCTGCACAAAGGCCTTTCCCAGGAAGAGGTCCTGCTTAAGTTTGCCGACCGGCGCGAAGAGCTGGCTCCCCTGCTCAACCTTAGCGCCCGGCTGCTTAGCGTACCCAAACTGGCCGCGCCGCGGCCGGCGCTCCAGCGCAAATACGCCCTAATGCCCGTTCGGCATTTCTGGCTGGCCTGGCTGCATGTATCCAAATTTGCGGCGGCCTCAACTTCCGTCCTGCTGCTTGTTAGTGCTTTTGCCGTTACCGGCTACGCCACGGTCAATAGCCTGCCGGGCCAAACCTTGTTTTCCGTCAAGCGCAGCGCGGAAAATCTCCGCTTTGTTTTGGCTTCCAACCAGCAGGAAAAAGCCAGCCTGCAACTGGCCTTGGCCCAAAAACGGCTGGATGAAGCACGCCTGGTCTTTAACAATCCGCAAAGCAACCCCGCTGCGGAGACCGCAGCCCTAAATGAACTTGCCAGCCAAACCAGCACGGCCGTGGCGGCAGTCGGCAGCATTGCCCAGCAGGATCCAAAATCCAGCCAAAATCCTCCCCTGCTCAACTCCCTGGAAAGCCTGGCCAGCCAGCAGCAGAGCCTGATTACCCAAATTAAGCCCGACAGCCAGGTTACCACCGACGCCAGCGGCGCCTTGGCCAGCTTAAATCAAACCGCCAATAAAATTTCCGAAATCCAGCAAAGCGTGGCCATCGCCGGCAGCGATCAGACTTTGGCAAGCTTAAGCACCAGCCCGAACGCGGTTGCTATTTTAGGAGAGATTACCAAAGTCGGCGGCGGGCAGATTACCGTGGAAAAAACCACCTTTAACCTGACTTCAGAAACGCAGATCAGCGACGAAAACGGCAAGTCTATAAACCAAAATCAGCTGCCGCTGGCCGCCAAAGTCAACATAACTGGGCGGCAAAATCCTGATGGCCCGCTGCTAGCCGAAAAAATAAGCCTTATCGCCGACCAGGAGACCGCTGCCGGCACTTCCACCGCTTCCAGCACCCTGCCGCAGGTAAAGAGCGCCAGTACCGTTTTAGGAGCAACAGCAACTTCTGCCAGCATCAAGGGCGGCTTGCCGGAAAACAGCGACCAGGATTCCAGCGGCACCCCTGCCGTCAGTGCGCCTTACATTATTGAGGACCCCTCAAGCCAATATGTCGGCAATTAGCTGAAAGCTGGTGTTTTGAAGGGCCGGAAAGGCTTTACAGGCTTTTCCCCTTCAGAACGGCAGTAACAGAAGCTTTGAAACCAAACAGCCTGGAATTTTTCGGCCCTTAAAGGCCGACAGGCTAAGAAAACAACGGCCCGCTTTCTAGAGCGCGGGCCGTTTTGTTTTTTTTCGCGGATAATGTTATAATTAATGCGGATTTGCCGTTTGAAACCTCGGTTTATCCGTATTTAAGGAAGCGTGCCGGAGCGGTCGAACGGGGCGGTCTTGAAAACCGCTAGGGATGAAAGTCCCTCAGAGGTTCGAATCCTCTCGCTTCCGCCATGTTTCTTTTTTGGCCAAACTTTAAGGCCGCCATCTCTAAAAAACAAAATTATGCCGCAAGATAACCTGCCCGAGCTTGTCTGGCAGGCGCCGGAATTCCGGCATTATCCCAAAAGCGCCGGCTGGTATGCCGCGCTTATTGCCTGCGTGGTCTTGGTAGTCGCTTTCTTTATTATCGTGGAAACCGACTTGTTTGCCGCAATTTCGCTGGGCATTATCGGCTTGCTTATTTTAGCCTTTGCCGCCCAGCGCCCCCAAACCGTAGATATTACGCTCACCCACAAAGGCATCAGGTTCGGCAGTGTTTTTTACCCCTACAAACAAATCCGCTCTTTTTGGATCGTCAACAATGACCGCCACCGAACGCTGAACTTCCACACTTCGGCCATGGTCAACAACACCATCATCATGGAGCTGGCACAGGCCGACCCGGAAACCGTCCGGCTGTATCTGCTAAACTTCCTGCCCGAACATCCGGACACGGAGGAAACGGTGGTGCAAAAAATTATGCACCGGTTCAACTTTTAAGCCGGACCAAAATCAAGCTTTCGACGTTCGCCCTGTCACCCATTTTGTCCTTATAGCTCAACGGATAGAGCGCAGCCCTCCGAAGGCTGATATGTAGGTTCGATTCCTACTAAGGACACCATGGGTAACCGGGCGAATTCTTTTCTAAAAAGACGGTATGCCTGACAATAGAACAGCTATGACTCTGGCTTCTCCTCTGGAAGAACTGAAAATTTTCACCAAGCCGCAGATTGCGGCTTTAAAAAAGTCCGGTCTAACCGCGATCCGGGACGTGCTTTTGTATTTTCCTTACCGCTACCTGGATTTCAGCAAGACCGCCGCCATTGCCGACTTAAAACCGGATGAAAACATAAGTTTAAAAGTAACCGTCAAGGAAATCAGCAAGCGCTTTTCCTTCCGCAGCCGGCAGTCGCTGGCCGAAGCCGTGGTTTCCGACCAGAGCGGCTCGCTCAAGGTTATCTGGTTCAACCAGGGCTATGTGGCCGACCAGCTGCGCCAAGGCGAGGAAGTCTTTTTGGCCGGCGCGGCCGCTTACTACAAAAACGTGCTGCAGCTGGCCAATCCGCTGTATGAAAAAGTCTCCGACTTCCCCCTCCACACCGCCCGGCTGGTGCCGGTCTACCGCCTGCCGGCCGCAGTCTACACCAAGACTTTCCGCCGCGCCATTGACGCCGCCCTGGCCCTGGCCGGGAATTTGGCCGAACCCCTGCCCAAAGAGGTTATTGCCGCCCAAACCCTGCTGCCCCTGGCCGATACCGTCCGCGCCGCCCATTTCCCCGAAGATGAAGCCGCAGCTGACGCCGCCAAACGGCGCCTGGCTTTTGAGGAAATTTTTTACAACCAGCTTCTGGCCCAGCGGCACAAGCTGCTGCTGCGACAAAAGCAGGCTTTTACCATTCCCTTTAACCAAGCCCTAATTAAACAATTCTTGGCGGGCCTGCCCTTTGTCCTGACTGCCGGCCAAAAGCGGGCGGCCTGGGAGATCCTGCAGGACC
>CAZJLL010000067.1:0-9439 GCA_964547145.1 uncultured Candidatus Saccharibacteria bacterium
ATAGCCACCTTCAGGCTGCGCCCATCCAGCTCAAACGGAACGAAGTTATAAAAATTTACGGACTCCTGCGGAATAAGGGACAGCACGGACGGCGGCACCTGGATCTGCTTTAAATCCACATAAGGGATATTAAAAAAAGCCGCCTTGGCCTTGGCCAAGCCTTCTTCGTCCAAAATTTTCTGGTTGAGCAGCAGCTGGCCGAAATCCTGGCCGCTTTGCTGGTGCAGGGCTTGCAGCTGGCTGGCGACCTGCTGGCTAACAAAGCCATTAGCGACCAAAAAGTTTTCAAATCCGGCAGCACTGCTGCTGGTATTGGCTTTTGCGGGAGTATCCATGGCGTTAAGGGTTATTGGGAAGAAGAACCCGGAGCGGAAACGGCGGGTATAATCAAACTATTCTGCGGCACGCCGTAATCGTTTGCATTCAGCTGGGGATAGCTAAACTGGCCAAAGTGCAAATTCTGCTGGCCCAGCACGCTAAAATCAAGATTTGGCCCATAAGGCAGAATGCCCTGCCTGGTGGAAGTGGCATTGCTATCCGCCAGCAGACCCGCCGCGGGAACCGGCGCGGCCTTTTGGGCAAAGAAGCCGTTATACAGGACAATGCCGGCGCCGCCGAAGGCGGCGACAATGACGGCGATTTCAATGGCAACTTTTTTATTCATGGCTAGGGGGCAAAATAATAAGCGGTAAAGCTCAGCCGCATGCTCAAGCTGTTATTGTCGGCGGTGGTAACGGTCAGGCTGTAGACCGACATCAGCCGGCCGCTGCTCTCAATTTTTTGCAAAAAGGCCAATAGCTGGGCAAACGAGCCGGTTACGTAAACCGAGCCGTTCAGCTCCTGCAGGGACCGGCCGGCCGCATAGGGCGAGGCCAGCAGGCTAGCGTCGCCGGCCACGACCGCGTCGCTTTTACCCGAAACGTTAATGTCCCCCACGCTGACGCCAGCGGAATCCGCCAGGCTCTGAACCAACATCTGCACTTCAGTCGGGTTGCCGCTTAAAGGGATAGCCTCATCCAGCTTGGCTACCGCCGCGGTATTGCTATGCAGTTCGCCGACCAAATTTTTCAAGGTCTGCATCTGCTGCTCCACCTGGCCGGCTTTCTGGGTATAATCCTGCAGCGTCTGATTCTTGGCATCCACGGCGGATTTCTTTGGTAAAACCACGAACCACAAAAATAGAACCGCAATAATAATCAGCAGGACCAGTTCCACCAAGGCGTTGCGCGAAGATTTAATCTGCGGCGGCAGGCCGATATTTATGCTTTTAGTGCTAATGTCCATAAAAGCCTATTTGCCGGCGGCATAATTAATAATGGAAGGGTCATACTGCATGGTCACGTCAAAAGAGATGCTGCTGGGGCCGCCGTTCGCTCCCTGAACTTTATGAAAAGAGCCGATTTTCACGTTGCTGAAATATTTGTTTACATCAGGTCGGTTAAATACCATCATGTATTTGTCCAGGCTGGCCAGATCCGGCACGCTGGCCGATAAAACCAGCTGGCCGGTATTGTCCACCTGCAGGCTGGAATAACTGGCGTTCTTTAAGGTCGCGGCAGCCAGTTTGGGAATAATTTGGGAATAATATACGTGGCTGGCCATCAAATCGCTAAAATTCTGCAGCTGCTGCTGGCGGATGAACAGCTCGTCCCGTCCCGGCACAGTCAAAGCCTGTTGCTGGTCATTTTCCGCCTGGGCCGTCAGGCTGGCGACATCCTTATCAATGCGCGAGGAACGATAAAACAGCCAGCCGTAATAAATTACCAAGCAGGCCAAGACGGCAATAAACAAACCGGAACCAACCTTGAAAATGGTTTCCCAGGGATTTCTGGCCTGCGCGGGCTGTTTTAATAAATTAATCTGAGGCAAGGCAGTGGGTTTAGTTTTTTGCTTTAATTTTGTCTGTTATTCGTTTCTTAGAGCCAGGCCTATGGCAATAGGCAGGCTTAAGCTGTAGCGTTTCAGTACCGGAGCTAAGGCGGAATCGTAGGCAACGGATTTTAGAGGATCGCCCAATTCCACTTTTACGCCCAAATCGCCAAAGTAACCCTCAATACCCGGCAGATTGGCGCCGCCTCCCACCAGCAGGATTTTATCCACCGCAACGCCCTGGGACTGATAGATAGTCAGCAACTGTTTCACTTCGTTCTTAACAATGTTCAAAACCGGCTTAATCGTATCGGGAATAAAGGTCGGGCTGCTGACGCCGAAATCTTTTTTGAACTGTTCGGCGCGGGAAAAACTAATGTTCAAGGACTGGGCAATTTTATCGGTAATGGTATCGCCGCCAATGTTCAAATTGCGGGATAAGCGCAGATAGCCGTTCTCAATAATATTCAAACCGGTGCTGCGGGCGCCTATGTCTATTATAACACAATTGCTATGCACCTCCCCGATCAGGGAACGGATTAAAGCCAAAGCCTCGATCTCGCCGGCTTCGGAACTGATACCGGCCAGACTGAGCATTGTTTTGTAATTATTAACAATATGCTTGGGCGCGGCGGTCAGCAGGATTTTCTGGCTGCCGCCGCCGGGAGCGGCCGGGCCAATTACCTCCCAGGACAAATCCACCTCGGACAGAGCCAGGGGCACGTATTTTTTGGCCTCAAACTCCACGGCACTGCCCAATTCCTGGTCGCTCATCTGCGGCAGCTGGATGACAGAACTGAACACCGTGCTGTTGGGGAAGCTGATAATGCAGCGCTTAGCCGTCACGTTGGCCCGCTGCATCAGGCTCTTTAAGACCTGGGCCATCTGGCGGATGACCAGCTCGTCATTCTTCCCGCCCAGCTGGTAGGTCATATTGACAATACCGTAGGTATCAAGCACGGCGGTCGGCCCGTGGGTCACCTGGGCGATTTTTATGTTGGAGGTCCCGATATCTATGCCTAAAATTGAGTTGCTTTTGCCAAATAGTTTGCCCAAAAACATTCCGGTAAGATTTTAATTTTGGTTTCGAAAAATCGGCATTAGGCCTGAAAAACTCTAATTTATAATAATATAATTCGCCGGTATTGTCAAAATTACCGGTTTTATGTTAAACTGTTTTAAGCCTTTGGTTATATTCTTTATTTGTTCAAGCTAAGTAAGGGCGTGTAGCTCAGATGGTTAGAGCGCGTCACTGATAATGACGAGGTCTCAGGTTCGATTCCTGACACGCCCACCACGAAGCAGTCAGGAGCGTAGAGCGGACAGTGCTCAGAAGGGAACAAGGGGTTAGTAATTGACAAGATTGAACAAAATTAAATAAAATTGACAAAATTACGGGAGATAAGGATGTAAGGATATATGGATATAAGAATTAGGGGCAAGAGACTAGGGGCAAGAGGCTAGAGATATTAGGGGACTTTTGACATTTAACATTTGACTTTTAAAGTCATCTATTCCCTCACTGCTCACTACAAATTGATTGGAAATTTGGATTTTGATATTCTAATGCTATATCCCAATCTTTCAATTATTAAATCTTTAAATTAAGGCCGCTTTGCGCTTTATCCTATCCCCGCTTATTTTTATCGCCGGCATCCTCTGTATGAGGTATTCCGTGCAGATTACCGACCAATTTTCGGGTAAGATTGACTTGGCCGAAAAATACCTGGGCACAGGCATTGGCGCCGGCACTTATACCTGGTGGAAACTGTTTGGCCTAATCTTATGCATCTTAAGCGTGCTCTGGCTGTTTAATCTCCTGCCTTCCGGCCTGGGCAGCAGCCAAACTGCCGCCCCCACTTCAATGGCCTTAAGAATGCTGATATAGTATCCCGAGGACGGCCTCGGGATTTTCAAAAGCCCAAAACTTACCGGAATACTTTTTTGGGCCGTTAGCTCATTTGGTAGAGCACCACATTTGCAATGTGGGGGTGACCGGTTCGAATCCGGTACGGTCCACCACTATTATTTTATTTCAAGGGTAAAATACAATATAAGATTTAGGTTCGCCCGCCGGCACCTGTCGCCGATGAGGCGGAAGGCGGGAATTAAGATTTATGATTTTTTAAAACATCTAAGAATTGTAGGGTTTTAAAATCCAAATCTTATACCTTATATCTCTGAACTCTGTCCGCTCAACGCTTCACGCTTATCTGCGAGCGAAGCGTTTTTGATTATCCGCCCGGTTTCCGATATAATTGAGGGTAATTATGCTCCAAACTTTCAAACATGCCAGCATAGAGGCTTTGGCGGAAATCGGCGAAGAAAAGAAAATCCGGAAAACCGAAGAACTGTTTTTGCTGTTTTCCATGGGCAGCCAGTTTGACCATTTAATCAAGCAAAAGCTGGATGCCTTTGGCGTGTTCTGCCTGGTAGCGGATCCCGCTTCGGTCACGGCTAGAGACGTAAAACAGCTGCAGCCTACCGGCATTATCCTGTCCGGCGGACCAGCATCGGCCTACGAGCAGCCGCCCTTTGACGGCGGCATTTTTGATTTGGGCATTCCAACTTTGGGCATCTGCCTGGGTTTTCAAATGTGGGCCCACCACTTGGGCGTCACCGTCAGGCTGGCGGACAAGCGGGAATTCGGCACGCACGAATTCCGCTTAAAAGCCCGGCATCCGCTATTCTCCGGCTGGCCGGCCGCCTCGCCGGTGCTGGAAAGCCACGGCGACCGCATTGAACCAGATGACAAACTGCAAATTTTAGGCGAAACGGCCAACGCCCCGGCTGCGGCGGCCTGCTGCCGCCACCTTTATGGCGTGCAATTCCACCCCGAAGTGACCGAAACCGAATTCGGCGCGCTGCTGCTGGAAAACTTCTGTTTTAACATCTGCGGCGCCCGCGACCGCTTTCCCGCCGCGGCCGTGGCGGACCAAAAAATCGGGCAGCTGCGACGGCAGATTGGCAATCAAAAAGTCTTGCTAGCCCTCTCCGGCGGCAGCGATTCGTCCGTCGTGGCTTATCTGCTTAAAGCCGCCCTTGCCGGCGGCAATGGCGAGCCGCAAACCTTGGGCGTTTACATTAAAGGCATTGACCGGCCGGACGATGAAGCCAATGTGCTAAAATATTTTGGCGGACAAGACTGGATCAAAATTAAAATTATAGACGCAACAGCCGAATTCCTGGCCGCCCTTAAAGGCCAAACCAATATGAAAGACAAGCGCCTGGCCATGCGCGGCATCTACAAAGCCCTGTTGGAACGGGAGGCGGCCGCCTTTGGCGCTTCTTTCATTGCCCAAGGCACGCTGTATACCGACATCTCCGAATCCGGCGGCGGTTATGACTCCGGCGCCAAAAAAGCCCAAATAAAAATCCATCACAACGTCAACTTGGGCTTTAGCCTGCCGGAGTTGCAGCCGCTGATGGATTGCGTCAAGGATACGGGCCGGCAGCTGGGCCGGACTTTGGGCGTGCCGGAAACCCTGCTGGTGCGCCACCCCTTCCCCGGGCCGGGCTTGATTGTCCGGGTGGAAGGCGAAGTTACGGCCCAAAAATTGGCCATAGCCCGCCGGGTGGACGAAATTTACATTGCCGAACTGCGCAACTGGGCGCTGTACGAAACCGTTTGGCAGGCCGGCGGGGTGGTCACCACTTCCCTGACTACCTGCACCAAGGGCGATGACGCGGCCGAAGGCTGCGTAGTGGCCTTATGGGCGGTCTGGTCGGTTAACGGCTTTACCGCCCGGGCCGCCGAGTTGCCTTACGGCTTTCTCAAACACGTCTCGCAGAGAATTACCAATGAAATCAGGGAAGTCGGCGGTGTGGTTTACCGCGTCTCCGACAAACCCCCGGTTACCATAGAATGGGGATGAAAATAGCGTTGAGTCCGCCCAAAGTGGGCAAGCGTGGAGCGTTGAGTGCTCAGGGGGAAGTTAGGGACTAGAGACTAGGGACGAGAGGCTAGTAATTGGCAAGATTGAACAAAATTACTGGGATTTAAGTATGTAAGGATATAAGCCTGCCCGCCGAGACTTGCCCGCCGGAAAGGTGGGAGGCGGGATGGGATATAGTATAAAACCCAATTCTCAAAAGTCAAAGGTTAAAAGTATTCTTACATCGTATATCCTAATTCTTATATCTGTTTCTTCTGAGCACTGTCCGCTGCACGCTCTACGCTCTCCCGCTATTCTTGATGATAATTCGGTGCCGTCTTGGCCATAGCCACGTCATGGACGTGGCTTTCTTTTAGCCCAGCGTTGGTAATGCGCACAAAACGCGCTTTTTTCTGCAGTTCCGCCACGGTCTTAGCGCCGCAATAGCCCATGCCGGCTTTTAAGCCCCCCAGCAGCTGTTCTAAAATCGGCGCCACCGGCCCCTTGTAGGCCACGGTGGCTTCCACACCCTCCGGCACGAGTTTGGATAAGGCCAAACCTTCCTGGCCATAGCGGTCCTTGCTGCCTTTTTCCATGGCTGCCAGGCTGCCCATACCCCGATAGGATTTGACCCGCCGGCCGTGCTGCTCCAGCACCTCGCCCGGCGCTTCGTCCGTGCCGGCCAGCATGGAGCCGGCCATCACCGCCGTGGCGCCGCCAGCCAAGGCCTTGACCAGGTCGCCGGAAAATTTAATGCCGCCGTCGGCAATAATGCTGCGCTTGTATTTTTTGGCGGCGCGGGCCGCGTCCATAACGGCGGTCAGCTGCGGCACGCCGCAGCCGCTGACAATGCGCGTGGTGCAGATGCTGCCCGGCCCGATGCCGACTTTAACCACATCGCTGCCGGCGGCAAACAGCACCTTGGCGCCCTCCTCCGTGCCTACGTTTCCTGCAATTACGTCTAGGTGCGGCAAGTGCTTCTTAATGGCCCGGACGGCCTCCAGCACCCGCCTGGTGTGGCCATGGGCCGTATCAACCACAATGGCGTCGGCCCCCGCCTTGGCCAGGGCCAGGGCGCGCTCCAGAAAATCGCCGGTGGCGCCCACGGCTGCCGCGGCCAACAGCCGGCCGGAAGCATCCACGCTGGCCGCGGCCGAATGCGGCGCTTCCTTCTTCACCTTGGCCGCTTCCTCGGCCTGCTGGTGCACGGTCAAATTTTTATGAATAACGCCCAACGCGCCCAACTGGGCAAGCGCGGCGGCCATGCGGCCTTCGGTTACGGTATCCATGGCGCTGGACAGCACGGGCACGCGTAAAAAAATCCGCGGTGTCAGGCGCACGCCAACCTGAATCTCCGCGGGCACAACTTCACTGTAATTTGGCACTAAAAGCACGTCGTCAAAAGTCAAAGCGTCGCGGATTTCGGGCATAGTTGGTGTTAAATTTTAAGTTAAAGATTAATGAGTTGAATTTTAGCAAACCGTCCGGCCGCTGTCCAGCAGCTTGGAACTAGTAGCTTGCAGCAAGTAGTAAGGGAATAGATTCCTCGGCTTCGCTCGGAATGGAGACATTAAGATCCTCAAATGTCAAAGGTTAAATGTCAAAAGTACTCTTACATCCCCACATCCTTAAATCCTTACATACTTATCTCCCAGTAATCTTGTCAATTACTAGCCTCTCGTCCCTAACTTCCCCCTGAGTACTCAACGCTCCACGCTTGCCCGCCTTGGGCGGGCTCAACGCTTTCCTGCTAACTAACAAAGCCCCGGAGTCTTGCAGGCTCCAGGGCTTTGTCTTTTTCAGCAACCCCTATGGCACTTCAATAATGCTGGGATTACCCTTGCTGGTAAAGAAAGGCAGCAGCGGCGTATAGCCGGTTACCTTGCTGTTGCTTCCCGAACCGTTGTTGTAAATGTCGGCAAAGCCGTTCTGGAAGCGGGCGGACGAGCCGGAAAAGCCGGTTGGCACGGACAGCTGGGCGCTATAAATAAGCTTGCCCCGCATCCCCGCCGGAATATTGTCGCCGCTGGAGCTTAGGTTAAAGACCAGGCTCTGGTTAGGCACGGTGCCGTAGGAACAGTACTGGTTGGCGCTGGCCGGCGCCGAGGTGCCGCTGCAGGCGCCCACATAAGTCAGATTATTGCCCTGATAGGTGGCGCCAAAGTTGGAACTGCCGGTAGGTATTTGCAGGTTGGTCATGGTATCGGTTAAGATCATCTGCGAAGCCGCCACCTTGCCGCTGTCATTGCACAGGTTAATCTGGAAGCTTAGCACGTCGCCCAGATTCAGATTGGTCCCGGCCGGCAGCGGGTCGGTGCCGCCGCACTGGTTGCTGACATAACTGGCATTATTTACAGCCACAATATCCTTGTCCGAACCGGTCAAATTGGCCAGACATGCATTAATGGCCGTGGGATTAAAGTTGGTGCCGGTGTTCGGAGCCTGGGGCTGGGAAACACCGCTGGGCCCGACCGAAGATACCCAATAGTAGTACACGCCGGAAGCGGAAGTGTCCACATAGGAAGTGCCGGTAACGCCGGCGGCGATAATGTCGCCCGCCGTCGGGCCGCTGCCGGTAGTGTTGCGATAAACATTGTAAGAAGTAGCGCCGGAAACAGCAGACCAGGTTACGGTCATTTTGCCGCAAACAGAGTTATCCAAAGACACATTCTGCGGCGGCGTGGCGCCGGCGGCCGAGCTAACGGTTAAGGTGCCAATGGCATTGGAAGCGGCACAGACATTATCCGCGGTGCCGCTCCGGTTTGTGCAAGAAGCGGAATAAGAGCCGCCGGTCAGCGGCGCGGTGCAGTTGAAGGTGCCGCGGGTGGCCGGGTTAAAGCCGGCAAAGCTGCAGTTGAACTGGCTAGTCACGTCGCTGCCCGCGCCGTCCTTAAAGACTGGGAAGGTGGCGTCGTTGTAAGCATTGTAATCACAAACTACGTTAAAGGCCTGGCCGCCGTTGACCGAATTGCTGGACAATCCGCTGGTAGAGGAATTGAACGGCAATTTAACGCAGGCCGAAGTAGTGCCGCAGTTATATTGCACCGTGCCGCTGGCGCCCTGCTGCAGGGACCATTGTTGGCCATTCTTGTCGGTAAAATGGAACGGTTTGCCCCAGGCCAGGTTGGGAATGGTGCTGGTCGCTGCCCAGCCAGTCCAGCTATTCGGTCCGCCGAAAGTCACGTAGCCGTAGTTGCCTATTATGTTCACATCCTGGTATAAGGTGGACAAATTCTGCGACAGAGCATAATCGGTCAAGTCATTGTATTTATATATATTGGAAGTATCGGTCACCTGCAAGAACGGCGAGGCGCCAAAAACGCCATCCAGCAAATAAACCCAGCTGCCATACCAGCTACAGGTGGAACCGCCGTTATAAATGCACTGCTGATAATACATTTTGCTATCCGTGCCCCAAATACCCACCACTATTGTGTCTCTCATGCTGGTCATATTTGGAACAGAAGCCACATACATGCCGGCAGGCTGCCCCTGGACCTGGGTACCGACGGAAGGAATCGTATGCCAGTTATTGTCGCAAGACAGTCCGCTGCCGGAGGAAGTAACCGTCAGATTGGCGCCGCTGCTGGTAATGCCGTTCATACTGGCCGTAACTACGGTATTACCCGTACCAACGCCAAGGAAGACGCCGCCGCCCTGGCTGGTGGCTACGCCCGTATTATTGGAGAACCAAG